>CAZMVK010000035.1:0-3114 GCA_964569545.1 uncultured Bdellovibrio sp. | reverse complement strand
CAGCTTCGCCCTCACCACAGTCTTCGTATTGTTCTAATTCAATCTCACGCATAAATTGTAGATAACTGAAGCCTTGTCTTTTTTCGGCATCTCGCAATTGTAATACAAGCTTCCACAAATTGGCTTCACGACGACCAGATGGATCCCAATGTTGAGCCCAGTGGAAATATTTTTGTTCTTGCAAAGCTTCAAACCAAACAACACCGGCTCCGACCTGATTGCATCTTTGCAAGAGCAAAGATAATTTTGAAATGATCTCTGAATTGCAATCAGCATTTTGATCCAAACTTTTCTCGATGCTCTGATCAGTTCTCTGTTCTAGGCTCTGTTTTGCTCTCGGCTCTGTCCTCTGATCTATTCTCTGCTCTCTTTGTTCAGTGCTTTTTTCGACATTTTGGCTGACCATTTGTATTTGCTGGCAAATGCTTGGCCAAAAGTGATCTTTTGCCAACTGAATCCAGTCATAAATTTGCTGATCCTCAATTTTCCAATATGGACTGCGCAACAATTGTAATAAATTTTTGTTGTCAAATGGGTTGATCAAAAAACGCAACAAACACATAGCATCGATAATTTCTTTTTTGTCATGAAACCGGCCAGAGGAATGCATTTCCACTGGCCAACCATTTTGTTGTGCCAAACGTGAGATCAACTGTAATGTCGAGTTTTTTCTAGCCAACACACAAATGTTTTCTAAAGCCACTCCTTGCTCAAACAACTCGGCACAACGTTGCAATACGGCTTGCTCTTCGCTTTCACATAACAAAATATCAGCAACTTTTGAAACCTCCGGCGGAGCCAAATCCCTTGGTTCCATCGACATGAACTGTGTCGACATTTTTGTAAACAGATGATTGAAAAATAATAACAAAGCTGGCTCTGAGCGATAATTTTTCATTTTAGCAATGACATAATGATTGCTCTTCTGTGCGTGCAATTCAGTCTGATGAAATATTTCAGATCGCGCTCCGCGGAATAAATAAATACTCTGCTGTGGATCACCGACGATAAACTGTGGCGAAGATCCAATAAGTTCCTTTAAAATATGCACCTGAGGTGGCGACGTATCCTGATATTCATCAATAAACCAATAATCCCAATTTTTTGCAAATGCGCCCCCAGCCTCTGAGTGAGTTCGCAATAACAACAAAGATATATTTTCGAGATCAGCAATCGTCAGTTCACCACTGGCTAACAAATCAGCGATATGCCCATTGTAAACCATCTCTAAACAATATTTAAATTTTTCACAGGCCTCATCATGCATTTGCCAAAAATCAGGATGAGCAGAAGACAAAGTAAAATTTTGTAAAAGCTCCTGCAATTCAACCTTGAGCTCGACAATATCCTCACCTACAGCTTTGGTTTTTCGCACCGTCGGCAACTCATCATTTAAATTGCGCCAAAAATTTACAATCTCAGATGCATTTTCAACATTTATATTTTCAAAATGAACAGCTTTTGTTTTCGCGCTCTGTAACAAATCAAAAAATTTCTGCCATGAAGCCGTAAGCTCACAAGATTCTAGCTGCGCACACAATTCATAAATGCTCTGAAAGAGTTGTATATTTTTTTCTTGTAAAATTTGAATAAAATCAACTTGGCTGTAGGCTTGAACCTGGCCCTTTTCTAAATACAAATGAATACCGGCATTGATCGCAGACAAAAATTCTTTAAAAGTCATCAGCTCTAATAAATCTTGTAGATTGATATTAAACTGATTGTCTTTGGCACACAGAGAGCGAATTCGTTTTTTCAATCTTTGTGCGGCCTGATGATTTGCAACCAATTTGATTTGCGGATTCAAACCAACAGAGGATCCAGCCTGAGCCAAAAATTGATTCAGCACTCCGTGAATAGTTGATATATGTAAATGTGAAGGACGTTGGATGAATTCAATCAACCCCTCGTCACCCATCTCAACAGCTTTTAATAATAATCTCTCTTTTAGTTCTTGTGTTGCCTTACGTGTAAAAGTTGTCACCACAAAATGCGGCCATCTTTGATTCTTATTAAAAAAGTTTTTAGCAAGTTGTAATACTCGCTCGGTTAATTCCGTTGTTTTACCAGCACCGGCGCCGGCCCTAACAACGACATTTACCAGTTCAAATGGGACGCTCGACATAATTTTCTCCACTGGCAACTGTCACAGTCTTTAGGATTTAACGGATTGGGCGTAAACTGCCCTTGAATAATATTATTTACCAAACCTGAAACAATCTCTGATATCTGCAACATCAATTCATTTTTTTCTGAAACTGTTGTCGTAGCATTGGCTTTGATTTCAAAAAAGGGCAAATCACTGGCTAATGCCAAACCCTTATTGCGCTCGAGCTGTCTGACAAAATAATAGAACGCACCAACAACTTGCGCCTCTGAAAGCTCTGTGGGCAAAAACTGTTCTGCCGCAAATACATACAGAGCCAATTGCAATTGATTTTTCTTGATCCAGGCTTTGAAATTAGTCATATCTCCATTGGCAGAGCCTTTATAATCAACAATTGCAAATTTATTTTTTTGATCCCAATCCATACGATCAATTTTGCCACGCAAATTCCACGTGCCCTGCGCGATAGGAATCGATTTCATTTCGACATTAAAATTTTTCTCAGCACTCCACACGCGACTTTGGGGATAATGAGTTTGCCATGTTTTTTCAAACACCAAAGTTCGCAAACACATTTTGATATATTTTTCTCGCATCCCAGTCCAAATAAAATCATCAATTTTATCAAGCTCGACAGTTTGTCTTAAGTCGTCAATCAGAGATCGCAGCTCTGTTTCTGACCAATCAAAACGACGAGGTTCGATCATAATTTTTTCAAAAATAGCATGCAATAAAATCCCAGAAGTTCTTGCGTCAATGTCTAAATCCATCAATGGATGATCTTGTAACTTAAACATTCTTTGACTGAGGTAAATAAAAGCACATTCTCGGTAGGACTCTAATGCCGACGGAGAAAAAACTCTTTTGCTTTCATATTTAATGCAAACTTCGTTTTTTTCTTTAAAAGAGTCAGTTTCTGTAAATGAATTTAACTGCAATGAATCTTGTGGAGAAGACTGAGAAGCATTTATGCTGATCTGGCTTTTATGATCAAATGACGAAGCCAA
>CAZMVK010000034.1:19777-24344 GCA_964569545.1 uncultured Bdellovibrio sp. | reverse complement strand
GCATTCGACGTTGTATTCGTCTCTGTATTTGTATTTACAGTTGAGCCTTCTGTGGAATTAGATTTGCCAATAATATCATAAATCATTTTCATATAATAAACAGAAGCCAGCAGCATGATCATGGCAAATGTCAGTTTCACACGCGACATCCAAGGACCAGATTTTGGTAACTTCTTGGTCAATCCTGAAGATAGACCAAGAATCAAGAAAATCAAACCCATGCCGAATGAGTAAGTAAACAACAACCAAAATCCCAACCAAATATTTTTGCTTTGAGCAACAAACGTTAAGATGCCGACTAACACTGGACCGACGCACGGAGAAGCCACAAAACCTGCAAGCATTCCGGAAGCCAGCGCGCCTGCATAACCGTGCAGTTTGAGTTTAGACAAAGTGCCATCACGCAAAAATTGCGGAGCTTCAATTTCATACAAACCAAACATGGATAAAGACATTGCCAGAAAAACCAAACTGACCAAACCCAAGATCCATGGCGATGACATGAATGAACCAAATAACAAGCCAGAACTGGCCGCTAAAACACCAAGGCCAGAAAACGTAATGCCTATGCCTGTGACATAAGTAAAACTGACTAAAAAATTTTGCCATTTGCTTCGGGCATGAGCCTCTCGTCCCAAAATTGCCAGGGTGATTGGGATCATTGGGTAAATACATGGAGTAAAACTAGTTAAAAAACCAAAGATAAATACAAAGAAAAAGGCCCAGCCCAAGCCCTTGCTAAACACTTGTTTAAAAGACAAATTGAAAAAACTGATGTTTTGGTCGTCGTTGTTGTCAGTACTTTTGTTGATCGCTTTGAAATGCATGTCGGTGATGACATTAGCTGGAAATAGACAGTAATTTTCGTTACACATCTGATAACTTAATTTTATTTTATAGGTTTGCTCGCCATTCGTTTGCAGCACCGGTACCTCAAAAACAGAGGTGATGATTGCGTTGTCCGTGACCACCATTTTATTTTTTTTGCTGAATTTGTCAAAAATTTCATGAGTTGGCGAAACTTTGATTGCCGCGAGCTTGAAGTCGGGATAGTCGACGATTTCTAATTTGAATTTGTCTTCGTAGGCTTTAAAGCCTTTAGGCAATTCGATTTTGATTTCGATTTGTGCTATTTGAGAAGTTTCAACCTCAAAAGGAATCAGGCGAGCTTGGGCTGAAATCACCTCGGCGGCATGGCCAGAAAGTGCAGTGCACAGACCAAGGGCCAGGCAGAAAATCGGTGCCAGTAATTTTGAGAGTTTGGTCAGATTACTTTTATTGATAGTCTTGATAGTCATATTCATTTTTCGGCTCTTTCTTGTTAGACACAAGTCTAGTTATAGCGAGCAGGCCGGTGAAAAACATTAAAAAAATCCCTTCGAACCTCTTTTGCAATTTTCTCACCTGTTTGTTGGCTCTGGAGGAATTCAAAGTGGTTCTTCGGTGTGGAAATGAAATGTTTTTCGTTGCCCCTTGTCAGTTCAAAGCGACTTAGATTGTTTGTCGGGAGTTGTCACCGTGCTTTAATAAGAATTCATCTTATGAGCAACTTTTGCCATAAATCATCCGATGTGAGTTCTAAATTCATGAGGAGATCATAGCAAACATAATTGCTTTCTAAATGCAGATATTTTCTGCATAATCTTAGCAAGCTGTTGAAAAACTATTTTGTTTGGGCTGCGCAGAACAGCCGGAAGAGTTTTTCAGCAGCCTGTTAGATTATTGAGATTGAAGTCGGGATTTAAATGTTTAAAAAATTTCCAATTCTACTTGCGATATTTTCTCAAATTTCTTCAGGGTTACTGGTTTATCTTTTGAACTCTTTTTTTCATTTTAGTTTTTATTATAATATCTTTTTTTATTTATTTTTTGTATTTGTGATGTCCAAATTTTTAGAGTTAAAAAAATGGTGGATAATCATTAATTTGATTTTTTTACCTGCGATAGTTTTTTTGAATCA
Organism: uncultured Bdellovibrio sp.; assembly: GCA_964569545.1. Classification (GTDB taxonomy): domain Bacteria; phylum Bdellovibrionota; class Bdellovibrionia; order Bdellovibrionales; family Bdellovibrionaceae; genus CAZMVK01. The sequence goes on along the minus strand of CAZMVK010000034.1, from coordinate 22,384 downwards.
ATTTCAGGTCAGTCCAATTGTTTTTTTAATTGGTTTTGTGATTGTTTTATTGCTCAATTGGAATAGCTTCAAAGAACAAGTTCCGTTGTATTTAACCGATGAAAAAACAATTTTAAAATTAAAAGAAATAATTTCAGCAGAAACAATTATAAATAAAAATAAATTGTTCGAAAATTATAAAGACAAACAAGAGTCATTTGTCTTTATTGATCTCGGTAGCGGTTTGGCTCATACGTTGATGGTTTTGGCTAAACAATTTCCACAAGCACAGTTCGAAGGCGTAGAGACGGCGCCTTTGGTTTTTTTGATTTCGTACATTCGATGTTCTTTACAAAAAAATTGTCGTATTCGCTATCAGAATATTTGGCAGGTGGATTTATCTACTTACGATGTGGTTTATTGCTTTTTATCACCTGTGCCGATGCCAAAAATTTGGCAAAAAGCCAAAGCAGAAATGAAAAAAGGATCTCTTTTGATCAGTAATACTTTTGTCATTCCAGGGGCAGAGCCCAGTCAAGAATTAGATTTACAAGATTGGCGCCAATCAAAACTCTATCTTTGGCGTATTTAGGGTATGAAGATAAAATCTAAAAATCAAAAATTTACTTTTTTAGCATATAGGGTGTGTCCTCATTTGATCGCCCTGCTGTGAGAAACAATTTAAATCGATCCCAGTTTTCTGCTTAGTTGGACTCTAGTCTAGTTAAGTAGGACCTTTATCTCGTTTTCATCGAAACGTCTTTATTTCATCTACTAATGATCCGATGAAATAAATGACGAGGTAAATCATGGGATTTGTAGGCATCATAGTAGTCTTTGCGATGGTTTTCGGGGGATACATTCTCGAGGGTGGGAAAATGCATGTCATTTTCAGCTCGGCTCCCTTAGAGATTATGATCATTCTAGGTGCGGCACTTGGAGCGTATATCATTGCCAATCCAATGAAGACAATCAAAATGGGCGTCAGTATGGCGACAAAAGCTTTGACGGCTAAAGGTCCACAGAAGGCTGATTATCTTCAATTGTTACAAATGTTATTTCAGATGTTTCAAATTTTCAGAAAAGACGGACCGCAAGGTGTAGAGAAGCATATTGAGAATCCAGAGAAATCTGAAATTTTCAGTGCTTATCCAAGCTTTATGCACAACCATCACGCGGTTCATTTTTTATGTGATACAATGAAAGTTACTTTGTCTGCCGATTTGTCTCCATATGATGTTGATGATTTGATGGACGGAGATATTAAAGCTATTCACTCGGAAGAACACATGGCTCAACACGCGGTTCAAGCAGCCGGTGATGGTATTCCGGGACTGGGAATTGTTGCTGCGGTCTTGGGTATCGTTATTACCATGGGAGCCTTGAACGAAGGTACAGAATCGATTGGTCACCACGTCGGTGGAGCCCTGATTGGTACGATGTTGGGGGTCTTCTTTGCATACGGTCTAGTAGGTCCGATTGCAACTAAAATGACAGCAGATATAGATGCAGAGGGTAGATATTTAACTGCAATTAAAAATGCGATGGTTGCTTTACAGCGTGGCGCTCCGCCATTGGTATGTGTTGAATACGCACGACGAAGTATTCAACCAGATGAAAGACCGACGTTTGATGAAATGGATAAAGCGACAAAAGAAATTAAAAAAGCAGCCTAGTAAATAAATTTAACGGCTTAAGCTAATGAGGAAACAAAGTGGCCGCAGAGAAAAAGGGAACAACAATCGTTATCAAACGGATCTACAATTCCGCGGGCCACCATGGTGGTTCTTGGAAGGTGGCTCTGGCTGACTTTATGACAGCATTGATGGCGTTTTTCCTTGTCATGTGGCTTTTGGCAACGTCTTCTGAGTCAAAAAAAGCTGTATCAGATTATTTTTCTACACCCAGTTTGATTGAATATAATTTTCAAAATTTTGGTGTCGAGATCACTTTGGAAAAATTATTTTTAGATTTGATCAATGAGCCTATGAAGGCTTTTCAGCAGTTTATGGAACCTATGGATAAAACTCCAAATTTATTAGACATGGGTTCACAAAAAGTCGTCGCCGCTTTTATGGCTGATCAAATGCAAGATATGGCTAAAAATGTTGTAGTCAATCCAGATGGTTTTGAGTTTGTGATTCCAGATTATCAGTTATTTGTGCCTGGAACGGCGAATCCGACAGCGCAATTTGTGACTGCAATGGACAATATGCAGTCCATTATGACAGTGATTGAAGACGCCAACGTCAATGTTTCTTCGTTGTTGTTTGCACAGTCAGTTACTGCAAGCAATGAAGATTTGGCTAATCAGGTCGCTAGGCAGCGTTTGGATTTGGTGCAAAATAAAATCAGTGCGTCCTTTGAGCATGATACAGTAGATGTTAAGGGTTACATTCAGGTCACTGTGAAAAAAGATTTTATCGAGGGGCAGGCGCAGCGTCCGCCGGGCTTTATTAAAATAGAAGTAAAACAAAAAGAACTGAAATCAGATGGACGTAAACCACGTAAATTAGATTCAGCATTTGGTTCCAACAGCTCAGATATGTCAGTCTACGATAATTTTATCAAACAAGCATCTGAGCAAAAGCTGCGAAAAAAATAACAGAGCAGAAGCTGCGAAAAAAA
>CAZMVK010000034.1:16276-19677 GCA_964569545.1 uncultured Bdellovibrio sp. | reverse complement strand
AAGCTGCGAAAAAAATAACAGAGCAGAAGCTGCGAAAAAAACATATTTTATAAAAACAATTCGATAGGTGTTGCTAACGTTCTTTTGCTGAGAATTTCTATTTTTTTCCTATTTGGAGAAACGTAAACAAGTTTTGCATCTTGATATGTTTTTAAAAAAGAATCAGCGCTATATTTCTCAGATAGAGTAGGTAACTCATTTTCAATAACTATAAATCCCAAAATTCCAATATTTGTGCGAATGGCGACTGGGACTCGAGCTTTGCCTCGAGTGAGATAGTGAAAGAAACTTGCTTCGATGCCTAAACGATAAAAAAATTGTATTCTGATGTTGCGATAAAGTAGTCCCTCTAATTGTAGAGTCGTTGATGTTTTTCTTCCTCCTAAATGATGAAACTCGGCTTGATCTTCAAAATAAATCATATCGTGAGTCTTGCGGCCTTCAACGGGTATGCTACGAATTAAAAAAATCGATTCGAAAGCGTGTAGCAGGTGTTTTTGAGTGGACTCGGTTAGGCGCAGCTCTTGTTCTATTCGCGAGTGAGTAAATGGTCGACCTTCGTGTTCTGCAAAAAATGAAAGTAAATTGATAATTTGATGAAATGGAATTCTTGTATTGTAAACCATTCTGAGATCTCTATCGAGAATGGTGCTCAGCTGGTCTTTGATGCGAGTTGTGCGGATGTTTGGATCGCGAATAAAGCTAACGCCTGGCAATCCTCCTCGAGTTAAATACAGGTCTCTATCTTTTCTCATTTTCAGATAAGAGCTCAGTGTTGTATCCACGCTATCGGCAAAAGATTCAGCTGAGGAACTTTGTAAAAGTCTAAGAGCTGTGTCAGGAAGTTGTTTCTGACAAATTTCGCTGATTGAAAGAGGTAAAAGCTCTAAGTTAGTAATGCGACCCGTGAGTGACTCCTGAATAGCTTTGCGTGAGGTAAAACGAACGGATCCAGATAATAAAAACTGGCCAGTTTTTTTATTAATACGAACACGTTCTTTCAGAGCAGGGAAAAGTGAGGGTAGATACTGGCATTCATCTAAAGCAGTTTTTGATTTTTTTAATTCAGATAAAAATAATTTTGCATTTTTCTGAGCTTTTTTAAACTCATCTTCATCGTCGAAGGTTATATATTCTTCACATATTTCTTGCAAGAGAGTCGTCTTGCCTACTTGGCGATGTCCAAGGAGTCCAACAAGAGGGCTAAATTGAAGAGCTTTATTGAGGGCTTCTATTAAAAATCGGTTGCGATGATGTGCCATTTATGTAGACTAATGCCAATTAATGTTATTGTCAAAACGACATCCGATGTATTTTTGACACATAATATTGTCAAAACGACATCCGATGTATTTTTGACAATAACAGTAGTTTAAAACTTCACCTGGATAGCTGCGAAAAAAGACAGGTCTCCGCGACCACCAAATTGTGAAGCACCCGAATTGTAGGTGTTGTAAAGAGACAATGAGGTGTTGGTAAAATTATAGGTGTAACCTAGGCGAGTATCAAAATAGCTGGTGTAGCCAGAGCTTGTATTTATCAACGAATAGCCAGCAGTTGTGCCAACGGTGCTGCCGCCCATCAGCCAATCTTTATGAAAACCCAGCCAAGTTCTCTGAGTTTTAGTGCCTTCAAAATTATTTTCTTGTGAAATTAAAGTGTGGTAACCATAGGCGCCAAAATCGAAAGTCATTATCATGTTATTACGTTGGCCCGAGGCCGAGTAATTGGTGATGTCTTCGCGCACGCGCAAATCAAAACTGCTGTTAAAAATAAATCTATATTCGCCCAATAAGCGCATTTCTAAATTTACACTTTCGTTGGCGTAACTCACGCTTGCTGCTTGAAAACCAATGCGACCTTGTGAGTTGAACATGTAGCCCAAACCGGTTTCGAATGCGGGTTTCTGTTCTGATTGAGACAATCCTTTGTCGACATAATTTGTTTCCAAAGTCATTTCGCCATAAATACGTGATTGTGAATATGCATTTTGTTGCAGGACAAATAATAGCAAAAAGAAAAGACAGCTTGGTATATTACAAGCAAGTTTATAAAAGAAGTGTCGAACTGAGGGTGTTTGTATCTCTAGCATTTGTATATAGTATATAAAAAACAAGGAACAATGAATAAGCACTTGCATAGTACCGAGTGTGATCTGGACTTTCATCAAGAGGATTGCTAGAAGTTATTAAATAGGCCATAAGTATTTTAACAAATAAATGAGATTTTTTGTTTTCAAGAAAAATTAAACTGACTAAGGGCTGGCTAAACGCCAATTTGAGAAGTCTTAATTTTTTTCAGAAATATTAGTTATTATTAGTGAGGTTCAATGTTGAATGACCAGATGTTAAATAAAAAATGGACTGATGTTGAAATTGTAGCCTTTGATTTAGAAACCAGTGGAGCTTATCCATTGGGTTCTGAGATTGTCGAGTTTGGCGCGGTTAAATGGCGTGGTGGTCAGATTGTGGATCAATACCAAACTTTGCTAAAGCCATCAGAGCCAATGTCTGTATTTAATATGGGCATTCATGGTATTACCAATGAAATGGTTGCAGAGGCTCCGTTGATTGCAGATAAAATTGCAGAGATTAAACATTTTTTTGGCAATGCTTTGTTGATGGCTCATCATGCGCCATTTGATCTTGGATTCTTGGCAATTGAATTTGAAAAAAATAAAATAACTATTCCGACAGGACCTGTGGTTTGTACCAGCTTGCTTTCGCGCAAAATTATTCCAGAGAGTATCAATCATAAATTACAAACTTTGATCAGTTTTCTGAAAATTGAAAAAGGTACGGCCCATCGTGCGCATGATGATGCCAGGGCCTGTTTGATGGTAGGGCTAGAATGTTTTCGTCGTATGGGCGAGCAGGCGACAGTACAGGATGTTTTGTCAGAGGTTGGTAAAGATTTATCGTGGTCGCATTATTCTGTTTTGCAAAATTCAAATCCGTTAATGAAAATGATTGTTCAATGTTTACTGGAAAAACGAAGCATGGACATTTCATACAAGAGTGGCGGCGATAATCCTGGAAAGAAAAAATCAAAAAACTCAAAATCTCATTCTCAGCAAATGCAGTTATTGACTGACAGTGGTGCTGAGGCTGCGGCGAGCGCATCGCAAACTCGGCGAATCACACCGCAAGGTTTGGTGCGCAATCCTGATGGTGATTTTGTCATGGCTTTGTGTCACCGAGACGCGGTTCCGAAAAGATTCTATCTGAGCAAGATATCAGATGCCGAAATCTCCTATTAGGCGCGCATAATAAAATGACTTGAGCCGTCGTTGGCTTCGTCGAAATGGCCGCTTGGCCAATTCCTCCTTGCCGCCTTGGCTGAAGTCATTTTTTTTATGCGCTTTGGATTAGAAAATTAGAAAATTAGAAAATTAGAAAATT
>CAZMVK010000034.1:0-16176 GCA_964569545.1 uncultured Bdellovibrio sp. | reverse complement strand
ATTAGAAAATTAGAAAATTAGAAAATTAGAAAATTTGAATTTAGAATTTAGATTGTTTTCGTTTTTCGTTTTCGGCTTGATCGACGGCGAATGAGCCTTCCATTTCTAATATTTCTGGCGGCAATGGTTCGGCATTTTGATTGCGACTGACGATGCCATGTTCGATTAATTGTTTTTGCATTTTCAAAGCTAGATCTTCAAGATGTTTGAATTCATCATGGGTTCGCAATTTAAAAGGACGGTTTGTGCCACCTAGGCTGTCATTAATGAATTTTTCAAATGCATAAACGGGACCTGCAATTTTATGCGAAATGATTTTGCCAATAGTAAATAAGCCGACACTGAAACCAACAGTGATCACGGCAAATGTTAGAGCAAATGGAATTAAAAATTTATCGACGAGTAAGGGGTTTGCTCCGGCAATTTCTATAATTGAAACTCGAAGGTAAGTGTACGAAAAAACCATGGAGATCAGGCCCACGCCAAGGCCAACCGCCATTAATAAAAAACAATATTTTAATTGAAAACGTGAATTGATCCAATATTGTTTGCGGACGTTGTTTTCGGGCCAAAGCAATTCGCCATCGCGCATGATGGCGGTGACAATTAGAAAATATCCCACCCATTGAATGGCGTCGGCAATATTGAATACTGGGGTCATATGTTGACCAAATTGAAACGTGATAAAATCAATTACTTGTCCGCGCAAAATACGATCTAAAACATTACCTAAAATACCACCTATCAGCATTGATAGGCCCATACGAAGTTTTAGGGATTTGGTTGGCAATAAATATTGTAAGGTTACATAGGTGCAAAACAAAAATGCGCCACCTGTTGATAAAGAAACAATGCGCAGAACAGCTGGCAGTTCTGAAAACAAGCCCAGCATAGCGCCTGGGTTGTAATGTAAAATAAAATACATGATGCCAAAGTTTTTAGCTTCAGTCAGGTGGCTGGCCCATTCTTTGGTAATTTGGTCAAAAAATATGGTTAATAAAAGTGGTATTAAAACATACAGCCATTCGCGTTTTTTCACTTGTGTCGTCTCCGTCAATTTTGACTTTTTTGCCACTGATATTGACTTTTGTGGTCGTTATCAACTTGCTTGTTTATTCTATGTTGGCTTATGGTGTTCAGCAATGTAAGCTCGGCGTTTATAGTTTTAAGTCCTGAGGTCTAGTCCAGATGAATTTACTGCAATTACAAAAAGGTTTTAAAAATTTCGCGGATAAAGTTTTGTTTTCTGATGCCAGTTTTGCTGTCAATGAGGGCGAACACATTGGCGTGATCGGACCGAATGGTGCAGGAAAAACCACTTTGTTTAAAATTTTAATGGAACAAGAGTTTTTGGATTCAGGAGAAATCGTACGTTCGCAGCAATTACGAATAGGTTATTTAGAACAAGAATCTGACTGGAGTTTGGATCAAACTTCGGAAGAATATTTACAAGAAAATTGTCTAAAGCCTATTTGGGAGTTAAAGCAGTTGGGTGAAGAGCTGGGGTTGACACAGTGGCATTTTTCACAACCACTGCGTTCGCTCAGCGGTGGTTATCGCATGCGTATGAAGCTTCTGTATTTAATTGGTCAAGAGCCCAATTTGATGTTGCTGGATGAGCCAACAAACTTTTTAGATTTAGAGAGTGTTTTAGCTTTAGAAAAGTTTTTACAAAATTATTCTGGAGCATTTTTGTTAATTTCTCACGACCGTGAATTTTTAAAACGTACTACGGAAGCAACATTAGAGGTTGAAGCTGGCGATATCACCAAATTTCCAGGGCATATAGATGATTATTTTGAACAGAAAGCTCAGTTGCGAGAAATTTTAGAGGCTCAATCTGCCAGTCAGGCTTTGAAACGAAAAAACATTCAGGATTTCGTGGATCGTTTTGGTGCAAAGGCGACCAAGGCCAAGCAGGCGCAAAGTCGTATGAAGCAATTAGATAAAATGGAAGAGATCACACTAAAGCAATTGCCAGTGCGAGCCCGAATCCAAATCCCACCTCCAAGCCATACCGGCAAAGAAGTACTCAGCTTGCAAAATGCAGATTTGGGGTATGCAACAGCTAATCATTCTGGCGATTCTTTGCTCTCTGAGGCGGCCGGAAATTTTTCTTCAGTTGGAAAGCTATGCATTTTGCAAAAAGTGAATCTGCGTTTAGAGCGTGGTATGCATCTGGGAATTGTTGGTTTCAATGGTGCAGGAAAATCGACTTTATTGAAAAGTTTGGCCGGGCGTTTGGCCTTGCTTGGTGGAGAGCGTTCCGTCGGTTATCAGGTAAAGCTTTCGTATTTTGCTCAGCACGTCTCTGATGATTTGCATTCAGAAGATACCGTTTTGCAAGCCATGCAAGGTGCGGCTCATCCAGATGTGTTGGCACAGGAAATTTTAAATATGGCAGGATCGTTATTATTTTCTGGTGACAGTGTTCATAAAAAAATAAAGGTTCTCTCTGGCGGAGAAAAATCGCGAGTGGCATTGGGGCAGATTCTTTTGCAAAAAAGCCCGTTGTTATTAATGGATGAACCGACCAATCATTTGGATTTTGAAACTGTTGAGGCTTTAACGGAAGCGCTACAGAGTTATCCCGGTACTGTTATTGCTGTCAGTCACGATCGTGGTTTTATTGGTCGAATCTCCAAACAAATTTTAGAAATTCGCAATGGTCATGTAGAAATGTATCCAGGTACTTATGATGATTACGTGTGGAGTTTGGAAAAAGGCGCTCTGAAATCGCGTTATGAAAAGATTGAAAATTCTAAGACAGATAAAACCTCATCTTCTATGAAAACAACAATGACAGTGAATCTTGGTGATAATGTTTCTTTAGATAATTCGTCGTCAACGGGCAACAGTAATGTTAATTACAAAGATGAAACCAAAAGATTACAATCATTAATAAAAGAGCATCAAAGAAAGATTTCTAAAGGCGAAGAGCAAATTGCTAATTTGTCTAAACAGCGCGATCAATTCAATACTGATTTGATCACGGCTCAGGGGGCCTCGGCACAAGACCTTGCCAAGCAACTAGGTCTATGTTCCAAACAAATTGATACCCTAGAAGAACAATTGTTAGAGAGCATGGAAGCACTTGATAAAGCAGAAACGGATCTCCGTGAATTTCAAGTCAGCAGAGGTCGTCTAAAATAACAAGTCGTGTTTTGCTTTTTTAAAATCAATGTGATGAAATTGATTTGGTTCAAGAGTAGAGCATGGAGGCTTTGTTTTATGAGTAAAAAAATCAATTTATGTATATGTGCTGCTTTGTTTTTCTCGTTGCATGTATTTTTACCTAATAAAGCTTTTGCAAAAAATAAAAAACATCAAGGTGCAGTAAATGGGGCTAAACCCATTCGTGCGGTAGAGCCAGTGGCAACTCTTGAAAGTAAAAACAAGTCTGGAATGGCTGTCGTTACCTCTGAAAAATTGGTTGAATCTTTGCGAGCGAAAATGAAACCTCTAGTGCAAAGCAGTGGTTTATCTGAATCGCAAATGTCTTTATACGTAGGCTTGGCAAGCAATGAAAATCCGCAAGAAATTCTCAACGTTCAAGGTAAAAAGAAAATCATTCCAGCTTCGGTGACCAAGTTGGTTACTGCGGGTGCGGTGATTCATCATTTTCCTCCTGGATTTAAATTTAAAACAACTTTGTTGAGCAATGCTAAAATTGAAAATGGTGTGCTCAAGGGAGATTTGTATTTAAAAGGTGGCGGTGATCCTTCGTTTGTTTCGGAAACAATGTGGTATTTGGTTAATGTTTTTACCAGACAGCAAATTCAATCTGTCGAAGGTAAAATCATTGTAGATGATAGTTTGTTTGATCGTCAGCGTTTTGATTCTAGCAGACAAAAAGAGCGTGTCGATCGAGCCTATGATGCGCCAACGGGAGCAATGTCGTTTAATTGGAACTCTATAAATATTTTTATACGACCAGGGCAGAAATCAGGCGAAGAGGCCAAGGTATTTGCCGATCCCGAAAGCGATTATATTCGTTTGAAAAACAATGTTAAAACCACCGGCGAAGGAGGAAAAACATCGGTTGCGGCGGATCGTGATGAAGACTCTGTCGGCGGTGGAGATATGGTGCAAGTTTCTGGTCACATTGCCAGTGATTCTAAGGAAATTGCTATTTACAAAAATGTGACTCAGCCAGATCTGTGGTCAGGAGCAAATTTAAAATATTTTTTACGTCAGCGCGGAATTCAGGTTCGTGGAGAGGTTGTCGCCGGAGTTGCGCCTGAAAATACAAAAGTATTGGCCGAAGCCGAAAGTAAATCCATCGAATCCATATTGGCAGACATGAATAAGTTTTCTAATAATTATGTGGCCGAGATGTTAACGAAAAATCTTGGGACTTTGGTGGATAAGCCTGGCTCCATAACCAAGGGTATGACCTTGTTAAATCAGTATATGAAATCACTTTCGATTCCAGAGGATCAATATGAATTGTACAATCCATCGGGTTTGACTCGGCAAAATAAACTTTCTGCTTTTGCTTTGTGGACTGTTTTAAATGATATCAAACAGACATTTAAATATCAGCCCGAATTTATCTCATCTTTGCCGATTGCAGGTATTGATGGGACCTTGAAAAATCGAATGCGTAACACGGCAGGAGAAAGATGGGTGCGAGCAAAGACTGGTTATTTAACGGGTGTTGTCGCGTTGGCGGGTTTTGCTGGACGAACGGATGGGACGATTGTGCCTTTTGTATTTATTTATAATGGATCCACCGATGAATCCAAGGTAAGATTAATATTCGATAAATTCGCAACTGCATTGGTGCAAGATTAAAGGTAGCTGTTAAATGAAAAATTTTGTTTTGCGCAGTCTCATTTCTGGTTTGATTCTTTTCTTGTCAGGTTCTTTTTTAAGTTCACATTCTTTTAGCGCTCATGCCGAAGATGCGCCTGAGGAATCGGCAGTTGATGATGGAAAAAATGCCCCAGATATTGCTGAGGATACCCCGGTTAGTCATGAAGAAATGCCGGATGAAAAAAATCTGACCAGCTCACGAAGCTGGAAGGCTCCAGATTTTTCTAAACAAGAGGGTGCCTTAGGTTACAATGGACCGCAAACTTTTGCGGTGCCTAAGGGGATGGAAAATCAATGGCAATTTTGGATAGATATTTATTCAAAATACACCACGGATCAGGGTGTATTACATGATGCTGAAAATATTGATTTAGTTTACGAGGTTTTAGATTTCAGCGAAATTTCAGCGCGTACTAATTTGAACAATTGGCAGAAAGAACATATCAAGATAAAACAGGTGAAAGCTGCCAAGCTGCGCGTGATTCAGTTGCTTGAGAAATTGCATAAGACAAAAGATCCAAGCACGTTGGCTTATGACGAAAAAAGAATTTGGGATTATTATCAAAAGATTGATGAGCCTAAAAAATTTCGTGAAGCTCAGCAGAAAAATCGTTTGCGTTTTCAGTTAGGTCAACGTGACCGTGTGATTCAGGGGATCTTTTTTTCAGGTCGTTATATTGATCAATTTGAACAGGTTTTTCGTGAAGCGGGTCTGCCTATTGAGCTGACTCGATTGCCTTTTGTTGAAAGCTCTTACAACGTATTGGCACGATCAAAAGTAGGCGCAAGCGGTTTGTGGCAGATTATGCCGTACACAATGAAGGGCTTTATGAAAAAAGACCCTTCGATTGATTTACGCAATCATCCTGTCGAAGCGACCAAACTTGCAGCCAAGCTGATGCGAATCAATTACAACATGTTGCAGAGCTGGCCATTGGCGATGACTGGTTACAATCATGGTCCTTCTGGGGTTTTACGATTGACCAAGAAACATAAAACTCGTGAGTTGGTTGAACTGATTCAAAATGTAAATATCAAAAAACGTTTCGGTTTTGCTTCAAGAAACTTTTATGCTTGTTTCTTGGCGATATTGGAAGTGACAAGTAATGCTCCAAAATATTTGGGCGTGGTTAATATGTCGCAACCATTGGACTCGGTTGAGCTGAAGCTGGGTGCGCCTATTGCTTACAAAGATTTATTGCGCTGGTTTGATGACGATGACTTGAAGGTGCAAATTTTCAATCCGCATATTACTAAAGTTGCACGTTTAAAAGGTCACTTGATTCCCAAAGGTATTGTTGTTTCTGTGATGAAATCCAAAGCTGATTTGGTAATGAAAGAAACGGGATCAGTTGAAGCCTTAAAGTTGGCTAGGCAAAATGAAGTAAAAACTAAATCTGAAATTAAAGCAGATGCGAAAAATGATAATAAATCCGATATCAAAGTGGATGCTAAATCTGAAACTAAAACAGATAAGAATTCAACGGCTATAGTGGATAACAAAGACGAATCTGGTTCGAAAACTGTCGGCATCAATGAGAGCAAGGAAATGCCAAAAACAGATATTAAATTAGATGCAAGCATTGTCAATCCGGTGGCTCCTGATGTTTCTGCCAATTCTGTTGAAAAAGACAAAGCCAATGTATTGTTGATGGATCCCTCGCAGCAGGCACAATCCAATGCTGGTGAGGTTTCTGAGGTTGTCATTTACAAAGTTAAAAATGGCGATAATTTAACTCGTGTTGCAAAACGCTTCAAAGTAAAAATGGAAGACATTGTTGCCGATAATAATTTACAGAAAAATTTAAATTTACGCCGCGGCCAGAAACTTAAAATTCAAACACGATAAATTATGATGAACCAACAAAACAATTTAAAATCATGGCTTGATCAAGGGCCTTTTACAGTGTCTTTGACATCAGGATTTTTTGGTTTTTTCACTCATGTTGGATTTGTTAAGGCTTTGTTTGATGCTGGTTATGAACCTCAGGGTTATCGTGGTTGCAGCGCTGGCTCTATTGTCAGTGCATCTTTAGCTTCTGGTCTAAGCATAGAGCAAATAGAGCAGACCATTCTGGCTGTGGATCGTAACGATTTTTGGGATCCACGTCCTGGGTTGGGATTGCTTAAAGGGCGCAAGTTTTTTTCATTGGTACAAAAACAAACTGAATCAAACTTTTCTAATTTGCAAAAGCCTTTAACTATTTCTGTATTTGATATTTTTTCATTGAAAACAAAAGCCATTAATATGGGTGCAGTGCCTGAGGCCGTTTGGGCGTCTTGTGCTGTTCCAATGATGTTTCATCCGGTGCGAATACAGAAAAGATTTTTTTGGGATGGTGGGATTTTAGATCCCTTAGCAATCCATGGAATTGACCGTCAGGAACGAATATTGATTCATGATATTACGGATCAAACACAGTGGGGATTTAAACAAAAAATTTCTCATCTGCAAAATGCTCAACTGATTCGTTTGAATGACATTCCAAAATGCGGTCCGCGCAAGTTGCATTTAGGCAAAGAAATTATAGCCACCGCCTACGAAAAAACGATGTCTTTAATTTCTTTGTAAAGAAAATCTACTGAAAATTCTGAACTTGTGCGATGTATGGCAAGTTTCTGTAAAAACCTTGGTAATCCAAACCGTAACCAACAACAAAGTCATTGGGGATTTGAAAGCCAACATGGTCTACTTTGCATGGGACTTTTAAAGCTTCTGGTTTTTCAAGCAAAGTGACTGTGGTTAAGCTTTTTGGTTTGCGAGAATTCAATGCATTTTTTAAATAATTCATCGTCAAGCCCGTGTCGACAATGTCTTCAACCAAAATCACGTGTTGGCCTTCGATAGCTGTAGATAAATCCAAGGTGACTTTGACCTCACCAGAAGAAGAGGTTCCACCATGGTAGCTAGAAACTCCAAAAAATTCACATGTGATGTCGGTGTTGATGTGACGAATAAGGTCTGAGTAAAAAACAAAAGAACCTTTCAAAACACAAACGGCGATGGCTTTTTGGCCATCAAATTGTTTGGTCAGTTTAGCTCCAATTTCGCGAACTTTTTGTTGGATTTGTTCTTCAGTGATGTAGGTGGACAACTTTAAGCTCGTCATGGTCGCTCCTGAGTGTTGGGTGTAGAGATATTATTCATATCAAAATCGATAAGTAAAGTAAACTCGGCCTGACGATTCAAAAAACGTCGCGACTTAAAGATAGATAAAAACGCATCTGGGTTGAGATCTTCGTCCAGTTCTTCGGCAAAACTTCTAGGTAATAAACCAATTAAAACAAAGGCAGCGTTAGTGTTCATCTCAAACGGTGAGCCAAAGGAAACGCGGTCGGTGCTTTTATTGGGTTCTTTTCCAAGATGCAAAGTGCGCTGCACCTCGAACTCTCCGCGCAAAACGCCATCTTTGACTTCGTGAATCACAATTGAAGAAAGCAATCCAGATTCATTTTCAATTTCGTTACCATGATGAGTGCCGGCAAACCATTCGGCAGAAGAATTAAGACTCACTTTTTTGTCAAAGGATTGTAATTCTTTGATGCCTTTGTCGTGCAAACGATTTTTAAATTGCGGCAGAACTCCAAGCGTCACGCTGTCGAACTGACGATATTGTCCGTGACTGCGCATCTCTTCGCTCCAGGCATTGGCGGTGCTTTGATCGATCTCAAGATATCGAGCGCGAACTCGCCATTCTTTTTCAGTATTCTCATTTTTACCAGTTAGCGCTCCAGTTGCCGCTCCGCCATTTTTACCAGCCAAAGTTGTTAGTGTCGTTGTTCCTTCGCCGGCCAAAGCTTGTTGGGCCTGTTCTGAAGAGGTCACTTGAATTTCGCGATTGTCGCCACTATCCATACGTTTTTCAATGACGACGGGGCCATTTTTTAGATAGGCAATTCGCTGTTTCAATTCATCTCGGCGATTTTTTTGAATAAACTGTATCGAGGTAAAAGCTAAAAAAAAGATCCATAACAAATGTAAAAATGGATTTTGTAGAATTTTTTTCCAGGCAGGAGTGGGTGTCGGTTTATAACGATCCATATCGACGCCACATTTGGCGCAATATTGATCTTTAGGTTGAGAAAATCCACATTTTGGACACAGTACTTGCATCTGGAAATTCTAGCATTTCTTTGACCCGAAAGACAAATGCCTCTACAACCAAAGTTCAAAATAATCACAGAAGGATCGCACTCATGAGTGAAAAAACTAAGGTTTCAAAGCAGGACTCGTCAGGTCATATCCCGGTTTTACTGCAAGATGTGTTGACTCAGCTTTCTCCTGAAGTGATTTCTGCCAACCGTGATCCAAATGTAGATTGGACAACGCAAAGTTTTCGATATTTAGATGGGACCTTTGGTCGCGGTGGGCATTTGCGCGCTCTTTTAGAAAAATATCCACAGGCTTCAGCCGTTGCCTGTGATCAAGATCCCGATGCCATTGCGTATGCAAATGAAAATTTCGCACCGTGGATTGCGAGCGGTCGATTGCAGATGATTCATAAAAATTTTGCTGAATTGGATTGGTCGCAGCTGGGTTTGTTTGACATGATTTTGTTGGATCTTGGAGTCAGCTCACCGCAGTTGGACCAAGGTCCGCGTGGTTTTAGTTTTTATCATCAAGGACCTTTGGACATGCGCATGAACAACACCTCGGGTCCAAGTGCCGCAGATCTGATTCGTGATTTAGATGAAGATGAATTGAATCGAATTTTTCAACAGTACGGAGAAATTCCACGTCCTTTTCGAGTGACCAATGCGATTTTACAAGATCGAGATGAAAAACCATTTTTGCAAACCAGAGATTTAGCTGGATTGATTGAGCGAGTGGATGGTTGGCATCGCAAGGGCTTTCATCCTGCCACACAATATTTTATGGCACTGCGTTTGGCCGTAAACAATGAATTGGGTGTGATTGCAGACGCACTTTTGCCAATGATACATGGGCTAAAGTCCAAAGGTCGCTTGGCTGTCCTGACTTTTCATTCTTTAGAGGATAGAATTGTAAAGAATAAGTTCAAGGAAATAGCGGAAGACAAGGACGTGGGTTCAGTTGTTAACAAAAAGGTCATTCAAGCTCAATGGAGCGAGGCCAAAGGCAACCCCCGCGCTCGCAGCGCAAAGCTTCGCGTTTTCCAGAGAGCTTGATCCAGCGTAAGATGATTTTTGTCTTCGCTGATTAAGCTTTCATTTGAGCTTAAGGTGGGGAGACCAAATGAATCATATTAAGCCATTTCTCAGTGTTTTATTTTTAATTAGCAGTTTGTTTATTCTGGTATTTTTTCAGATGGAAGAACGTCGCATGGGTTATGTTTTGTTAAAACAAACTCGTGAGCAACGACAGATCATTGAAGAAAAAAGAGAAAAAACAATTGCTCTGGCTAAATGGACTCGCCCGCAACACGTTGAAAAAATGGCGCAAGCAAAATTAACTTTCAAAAAAATTCAATCCAATCAAATCATTCACATGGTGGATCCAGTGCGTACCGCTGCCGTTGTTGAAGAGACTAGAGGTTTGAATTGAAGGCTCGAATCGTTTTATTATTTGTTGGTGCCTGTGCATTATGGGCATTGTTAGCAATGCGCGCGTCTTACTTGCAAATATTTCCCAATTCTCGTTTGCAGGCATTGCAAGCCAGACAATTTGAAACTGTGGTGACCTTACAAAATAGACGGGGTGCCATTGTCGATCGTAACGGTCGGGATTTGGCCCTATCGCGCAAAGCATTTTCAGTCTTTGCAGATCCAAAGTTGATACAAAATAAAAAACAGACGGCTAAAAAAGTTGCCAGTGTGCTTGGGCTCAGTCACGAAGTTGTTTTAGGTAAGATTAAAGATCCTCGCCGTCGTTTTGTGTGGCTGCAGAGATTGATTGATGACAACCATGCGCAAGAAATCAAAGAAATGTCTTTGCCAGGAATACAAATTGTTGAAGAGTTTAAGCGAGTCTACCCGAATGAAACTTTGCTATCACAAGTGTTAGGTTTTGTTGGTACAGAGGGGCAGGGACTTGAAGGTTTAGAGCTTTCTTACAACCAACATTTGCAGGGAAATCAAAAAAAGATTTCGATGAAACGCGACGCACGTGGCAGGCCTTTGATCGTTGATGGCTTGATGTTTGCGGAAAATCCGGAAGGTGCAGAAATCAAACTGACAATTGATTCCGAGTTGCAATATTTTTTAGAGAATGAGTTGAGTCAGGCGATGTCGCATTTCAAAGCGGAATCGGCGACAGGAGTTATTTTAGATGCTAAAACATCAGAGGTTTTAGCCATGTCTTCAAGTCCCTTTTACGATTTGAATCACCCTTCTCGTTACGGTGCTGATCAAAGACGAAATCGTGGCGTGACGGATATGTTTGAACCGGGCAGTACGATGAAAACATTCGTGATTGCGGGAGCTCTCCATCAAAAAATTATTCAACCAAATACTCGTTATAAAACAGAGGGTGGAAAATTTAAAGTTGGCGATCGTATTATTCGCGAGGCAGAAACCAATGAAAAATGGGAATCATTGACTGTATCTGAAATTTTGTCGTACTCGTCTAATATAGGAACCAGCAAAATCGCATTCGATTTGGGTTCAGAAAATTTGCAAAAGATTTTATTTGATTACGGCTTTGGGCAAAAAACGGGTGTTGAGCTGCCAGGAGACGTAAAAGGTTTGGTGCAGGCCTTGCCATGGCAAAAACACTTGTTGGCGAATATTTCTTTTGGTCAAGGTGTTGCGGTAACGGCTCTGCAATTAGCGAATGCTTACGCCGCCATTGCGCATGGTGGAGTTCTGCACCAGCCTTATATTATTCAATCGATTCGCGATACCGAGAGTGGATTGCTTAAAGAATTTCAAGCACAAGAAGTTCGCCGTGTCCTGACACCTGAAGAATCGGCCAGCATGCGTATCATGCTCACGGGGGTTACCGCACCGGGAAGAACAGGCCAGAATGCCAATGTTGAGGGTTATATGGTTGCTGGTAAAACAGGAACGGCACAAAAGGCAGACAACAATGGCCGCGGATATTTGCCAGGTGCTTATGTTTCAAGTTTTGCTGGATTTGTGCCGGCAACAGATCCCAAGTTTGTGATTTTTGTAATGGTCGATCATCCAACTGAAAACTCTTATTACGGTTCGCAGGTGGCGGCACCCATTTTTTCTCGTCTAGCGTCTTATGCTGTTCGTCGGGCAGGTATTGCTCCGGTGATATTGAAAGAAAAAACAAAAGATAAAAAAATTCGTTTATCGATAGCAGAACAAAAATCAGAGAAGAAAAATGAATTAAAAATTGTTGGCGCAGAGGCTGCTGAGCAAGCTTCCGCTCCAGCTTTAGAGTTGTTACCAGATTTACGTCAATTGACAGCACGTGAGGTTTTGCAAAAAATGTCGAAACAAAATTTGCAAATTCAATTTAAAGGAAACGGTTTGGTCAGTGAAACCATTCCCTCTTACGGGGCTGAGTTGGCGATGTACAAAAAAATTATCGTGATTCTAAAGCCGGTGGAAGATTCGACGATAGAGAATACGGTCAATAGCCCTGCGAAATAGCCAAATTAATTTTACTCTTCGGCTCCTCGGCAGCCTAGCGCAACTAGGCTTTCTCGTCGTACCTCGATTAAAATCAATTTAGCTATTTTCGCGGGTGAAATATTTATGACATGATTTCCAGATAAATTCATGTAAATTCAATAGGTTAGTCCAAATTACAACATTTATTCCCAGGAATAAATGTTAAAATATACATTTATTCCCAGGAATAAATGTTGTAATTTGACGTATTTTTAATATAATTAAGCAATGAAAAGAGATCTTTACAAAAAATTATTGCTATGGAAAAAACAAACCAAGAGACAGCCATTGATCCTACGTGGTGCGCGGCAGGTGGGAAAAACTTCGTTGATTGAACAGTTTGGCAATGAATTTACTCGAATTCACATTTTTAATTTTCAAAAAAATATTCAGCTTCGAGAAGGATTTCGTGGTAATTCCGATCCGGAAAAAATTATTGAATTTTTAGAGATTAAGTCAGGTGTTAAAATTGATCTTAAAAAAGATTTGATTTTTTTTGATGAAATTCAAGACTGTCCAGAAGCTCTGAATTCGTTAAAATACTTTTCCGAAGACCATCCTGAAATTTTTTTGGTAAGTGCTGGTTCTTTGCTGGGCGTATATCTGTCATCGCATAGCTTTCCGGTGGGTAAAGTTCAATTCTTGGATTTGTACCCCTTGTCTTTTGCTGAATATTTGCGAGCTATAAAAAAAGATAAGCTTGCCGCAAAACTTGAGAGTTTAAACGTCGACAACAATAAATATCACGAAGACTTTGTCGAGGAGTTAAAAAAATATTTCACCATCGGTGGAATGCCCAAGGCTGTATTAACGTATATAGAAACCAAAGATTATCAGCGAGTCCGTGAAATCCAAGAGAATTTAATAATTGGTTACCGTTCAGATTTTGCTAAATACTCTGGGCCGGCTGAAGCTATGAAAATTTTAAGTGTTTTTGAAAATATTCCGAAGCAACTGGCTAAAGACAATCGAAAGTTTCAATTTAAATTACTCAAGACAGGGGCTCGTTATACACATTTTTCCATGGCGATTGATTGGTTGGTTGCGGCTGGGCTTTGTTATAAAATACCGATCATTGATCATGCCGAGGTCCCGCTGAAACCATACGTCGATGAAAATTCTTTTAAACTTTATTTTTTCGATGTAGGTTTGCTGGCGGCGCATTCTGATTTGCCGGTCTTAAGTTTTTTGCGTGAATCGAATCTTTTTAAAACATTCAAAGGGGCTTTTGTTGAAAATTATTTTCTTCAAGAATTCAATGCCCATCGTCGAGAAGAAATGTATTGCTGGCAAGGGAAGTCTTCTGAAGTCGATTTTCTTTATTGCAATGAAAAATCAGAACTAGTTCCGGTTGAGGTTAAATCTGGAGAATCGGGTAAACTTAAATCTTTACAGTTTTTTGCTGAAAAATATCAGTGTCCTTGGAAAATTCGCTCTTCGATGTTGCCTATTGAAATCAGAAAAGACACAAAACTGAAATCGATTCCATTACAGTACGCCAGTTTGGTTTAACGGCCTGTTAGCTGAAATTTAATTTATTATATTTTCAACAAAAACTCATTCAATTTAGTGATCGCACTCATTGGAATTTCGTGAGCTCCGCGGAATGAAAATAAACTGCCTTTCATTCCACCGTTGTTAAGCAAGGATTCCAATTGCGAAGCTCCTGAAAGAGACAGCACCATGTCGCCAGAGCCGTGACTCATAAAAAATGGAGAATTGGCGCGAGCTGAAACTTTTTCTTTCCATTGATCTTTGTTGATCAAAGCGCCGGATAAAATCACCAAAGCCTTTGGTGTATTGGCTGCATTTAAAAATAAATCGGTTGCCAGCATAGAGCCCTGACTGAAGCCGCCTAAAATAACTTGGTCCCAGTTTGCATTTTCAATTTTTAAAAATGCTTCGATAGATTCCAAAGTTTTTTTGCGTAAGTTTGCTAATTCAGGTGGAACATTTTGAGTGAGGTCACGAGCATTGCCACTCTGCTGAGCTTGCTGCAATGCCATGATATCAATGGGCCACCAGGCGCGGCTTGTCCAGCCTGGGCCGATAGGAACTTCAAGCGGACCTTGCGGAAATAAAAAATGAATTTCACGATTGCTTTTAATGACGTCAGACAAAGATTGTAAATCATAAGCGTCAGCGCCATAGCCATGAAATAAGAAAAAGTACAATGGACTGGCTGTTGGTTGTCGTTGACCATCCGCTGATTTGACAATACCATCTTGCTTACTTTCTAAAAAATTAAGAGACCCAACACGACGCATGATTAAACTCCCAGAAATTTTACCTCAAGAATACAAAAACGAATATTTGAAGGAATATAAAGGTTCGCTTCCAGAAATAGAAGTTCTATCTCTGACGCAGGATGCTCGTCAGGTTTTGGCTGGCTCTGTGTTTGTGGCGATCCGTGGAACGCAAGCTGATGGTCATGATTTTTTGCCGCAAGCCTGCGCTCAAGGGGCTGTGGCTATTGTTGTGGAAAACACGGCAAAGGTTCCTGCTGGTTATCAGGGTGTAGTTTTGCAATGCAAAAATTCTCGTGTGTTATTGGATCAGATGGCGGCTTTGTTTTTTCGAGAGCCTTCAAAAGAACTTTTTACTTATGGTGTGACCGGAACGAATGGAAAAACTTCGATCACCTATATGTTAGAATTCATTTTAAATGAAAAGAAAGTTCCGTGTGGAGTTCTAGGTACAATCAATCATCATTTAGGTGAAAAGGTGTGGCCAACATCGATGACCACGCCGGATCCAATATTGCTACAACAACGTTTGCGGGAGATGCGCGAAGAGGGTGCGCGTGCTGTGGCCATGGAGGTTTCAAGTCATGCTTTGCACCAGCATCGCGTCGATCAAGTTCATTTTAATTCAGTGATATTTACCAATTTGACTCGGGATCATTTGGATTATCATAAAGATATGAAAGATTATCTTAATTCAAAACAAAGATTATTTACTGATTTATTGTGGAGTTCTTTAAAATATCCGTTGTTTGCAATTATCAATATTGATGACCCATGGGGAGCTCGTTTGCGTTTGGCTTCGAATGCGGTGTTGTGGACTTATGGGCAAAAAAGCACGGCAGATTTTTGTTTTCGTATTGATAAAGTAGATTTTGCGCGTACGGATTTTTCATTAAAAACTCCGTTTGGGTCTTACAACAGCTACATTCCAATGTGTGGCGCGCACAATGTGGCGAATGCGGTGGCGGTGATTGCGGCAGTAGCCAGTGCCGGCATTCGAATTCGTGCGGCCTTAGAGGCGTTAAAGAATTTCACAGGAGTTCCTGGGCGCTTGCAGTTTGTGCCGAATCGAAAAAATTTAAATGTTTTTGTGGATTATGCGCACTCGCCAGATGCTTTAGAAAATGTATTGAGTTCTTTGCAAAAAGTTCGTTCGCAGGCAGGGTCTCAAGGGAAAATTTGGACTGTCTTTGGTTGTGGCGGAGATCGCGACAAAGGCAAACGTCCATTGATGGCACAGGTTGCAGCACGATTATCTGATTATGTGATGGTGACCTCGGACAATCCACGCACTGAAAACCCAGAACAAATTATCAAAGATATATTACAGGGGTTTTCATCAGAGCCGATTCCACAATTTCAAAAAGAACAAGAAAAAATATTACCAGCGCAAGTCGATCGCAAACAGGCGATTGAACAAGTGATCAGAGCGGCAAGACCTGAAGATATTATTTTAATTGCCGGCAAGGGCCACGAAGATTATCAAATCATCGGCCACGAAAAAACGCCATTCGACGATTTCAAAATCGCACAATCGGCTTTGTTATAA
>CAZMVK010000033.1:19206-24602 GCA_964569545.1 uncultured Bdellovibrio sp. | reverse complement strand
TTTTTGATTTTTACAAAAAATGGTTGGATGAGTTGAAGATGCCAAGAGATTTGCGAAAAAATATTTTGCGAGCTTTATCATGGATTTGGCAAGAATCAAAAATAACCAGGGAAGCAGATGCAAAATCAGAATCGCAGCTTGGATTTTTATTAGAATCGACATTTGAGCCAGAAAATTTTTGGGGAATGAGCCGGCATTTTTCTTTGTCTACAGATCTGTCTACTGACGAGCAAGAATTGTTTTTACAGTGGCAAAATTGGTTGAAAAAATATTTGGCTGAAAATTCGGCGGCAGAGTGGATAAAGCCCCAGGCAAAGGTCAGTGCTGCCGACGTCACTCAGTTTTATCAAGCAAAAGGTCTAGAGTCTCCTCGGGGTGAGGCTTTAGGTCGAGCTCTGCGTTTTTGTTTTCAACAACAATTGCAGTTTGGACATAGGACTCGAGGCGAGTTGTTGCAGTCTTACCTTGAACGGTAACGGTGTATACGTTTAACCTAATCGTATTATGCAAGAAAAATGGAAATACATCAAATCTCGTCTGACCGCTTTGCGCGTGTGGATGATGACAAGGCCTTTTTTAAGTGCCTTGATTTTTATTTTTATAGTTTGGATCGTCATTGCTACTATCGAGTGGCGGCTCGAGCACAAACTTGAAGGTCACAACATCAATAACTTTGAAGATGCCGTTTGGTGGGGCATAGTTACCCTGTTAACAGTTGGTTATGGTGACAAATTTCCAGTGTCAACGCTGGGACGGATTTTTGCAGGAATATTAATGGTTTCGGGTGTGGTCGGCATTGCCGTGATCACAGCTAAAATCTCATCTTATTTTTTAGAGCGAGCATTACGCGAGAGGAGAGGTTTTGTGGATTCACAAACACTGAAAAATCATTTTATCATTTGTGGGTGGAAAGATGAAATGAGTAATTTCCTTTTGCACATTTTAAATTCGAATAATCAAATGAAAGCCAAAGACATCGTCATGTTAAACAATGTGGCTGACAGTGAGATTGAAGGCTTGTTAGCTATCCCAATGCTTAAAGATATCAAGGTCATCAAGGGCGAGTTTTTTCACGAAGTGAATTTACTGCGTGTGGCGCCAGAGCGTGCACGAAAAATATTAATACTAGCAGATGCAACGCCAAGCTCTTCAGGTGAGATTCCAACTTTAACCGAAGCGGATGCGCGAACAATTATGACGGCGATGACTTTAAATAACATTGCTAAGGGCACACCGGTGGTGGCTGAAATTTTAGATTCCTCAATGGAGCAGTATTTACGTTTAGCGCACGTGAATGAGATTATCTACAGTCGTGATTATTCCCGTATGTTATTGGCGATGGCATCCAGTGGTGTCGGAGTGACCAATGTATTTCATGATTTATTAGACACGCACAGCCCATATTTTGTAGCAACCAAAGATATCCCGCCAGAATTTTTAGGTAAAACCTATGAGCATTTACAAAAAAGATTTCACGAACTGTTTCCAGCAGACGTGGTGATTGGTATATTAGAAAACTCTGGCAACAGCCACGTGGCCAAAGAAAATGCTTTACGAAAAGCGCAACAGACGCCAAACATTCAAGAGCTTGTTTCAAATTTACAGCAGGTTAAATCCTTGCGTTTTAATAATCCAAATTTCAGTCCTAAATCAGATTATCTGATTCGGGACGGTGTGATGGTGATTGTGATCGAAAACAGAAGGGCAGAAGCGCATGCTTGATAAAATTAAATCGCTTGAAAAAGTGGGTTTGTTTGCAGGGTTAAAAACAGATAAAGAAGCTCTGGCTTATCTGGCGCAGATGATGGTGCAAAAAACCTTGCCGGTTCATCATGAGCTGATCAAAGAGGGTGACCTTGGTGACGAGTTTTATGTGTTACTCAGAGGTCAGGTCAGTATTTATAAAAATACACCTGAGGGTGATCGTTACAAAGTGGTGATTTTAAAGTCTGACATTGCGCCTTCTTTTGGTGAGGCGGGTTTGATTCAGTCAGAACCGCGTTCAGCGACGGTCGTTTGTGATGTTGAGTCCGATTTTTTAGTTTTAAATCAAAAAGATTTTGCAAAATTTTGTGCACAAAAACCAAATTGGGCGGTGCCAATATTGCAGAAATTATCGTTAAATTTGATGGGTAATTTGCGCAAGACCAGCAACGATTTGATGTTGTTGCATCGGGCGCTGATGAATGAAATCCGCAGTTAATTCAGTTTTTTTTAAAAAAAAAGGTCGCTAGCTGCGACCTTTTCATAACTTACACCACAGTAATATCAACATAAAAAGTAGTGCCATTATTCAAATGAAATGGAATTGCCAGTGTAGCTCCATTATGTGTTTTTGAAATAGTGAATGAACCGGTAATGACAGATGGAATAGCCATTTCAAAGGCATAGCCCATTTGATTCAAAGTTGTCTTGGCTGAGCCATAGATTTGATTGGTCAGTTCACCCACGGCATCTGTTACAGAGGCATTGACTTCAGTGTTTTTCTCTCCCAGCATATTTTCTAAAATAAGAAAAATAGCTTCTTTAGAAAAAGAAACAGACATAGTTCCTTTCATGCTGCCGAAGACCATTCCGACCATGCCGGCAACGTCGCCTTTGGCTTGAAAGTCTTTTTCAACAGATGGTTTACCAGTTTTAACTTCGGTTGAAGCCATCAAAGATACAGTTTTGATGACGCCTTCGATAAAGGCATTGATAAAAGTTTTGTCCAATAAGGGGCTTATAGCTTTAACATTTGGTTGTGCGCTCATACGAACCTCAATTTAAAAAGTTATGATTGAAATCTTTTTGCTAGGCTAGCCAGTTAGGCAGCTTTGGTACCTTTGTGTTTATTCCAAACTCGCTCTAACTTTTCTTTCAAGGTTTGAGCGTTGAATGGTTTTACCACGTAATCTGAAACCCCAGCTTTGGCTGCTTCAACAATGTTTTTTTGTTCGCTTTCAGCCGTAACCAGCATAAACGGCATTGTTTTTAACGCAGGATCCGTCTTGCAGTTTTTTAATAGATCTATTCCTGTCATGCCGGGCATGTTCCAATCAGAAATCACGAATTGAAAAGGTGCAGGAGTTGCTTTTGCGTCTAATAATAGTTGTAGTGCCGGTTTGCCATCGTCAGCTTCTGTGACATTGGTGTAGCCAAGCTCGCTGAGAACTTTTTTAACGATTTTTCTCATAGTGCCAAAGTCATCAACTACTAAAAACTTGGTATCTGCAGGAAACATAATTTTTTCTCCTTCGTGGTCTTCTGGGCATACGCTAGCATGGCCATTCAATAGCAATTGGATTCGCTCTTGGCTGGCTTACGATCCTATCGGTCTAGTTTTTTTAAAACTAGAGTCCAAAAAAGTTGCTTTCAAAAAAGAACCCTGACAGACTTTAAGACAGGGCAGCATTGTTTTGTTCTGCGATAAACTGGATCTTAAGACTGAAAGAGGCTGCACGGATGGTCTCTCAAAGTCTGGTTTTAGGTTTTTTGCAGAATATTTTGACGGTAGCTGTAGTTTATAGATTTGATAAAATAATTTGGTTGATTGGATTTAACCAAAACATCTGGCGAAGGTGTCAAACAATTAAACAGGAGGAGCAAGGATGCTCAGAGATGTACTAATACAAAAAGGTCTGTCGAACAGAGAAGCTGAAGTGGCTGAACTTGTTTCGAAAGGTTTGTCGAACAAGGAAGTCGCAAACCAATTATTCGTGACTGAGAAAACTGTAAAGTTTCACCTCACTAACATTTACAAAAAAATGAACGTGAAATCTCGCGCTCAGTTGATTGTTTGGTGCTTGCCTCATCTTGGTTTTGTTGAGACTGAAATTCGCAACGAACCAGCGATGTCTGCTGCTACTGCGTTCAATCAAGCTGCAGCTGTTACGCAGACAATTCCTGCGGGCAATGCAACTGTTGGTGGTACTCCAACGATTATTCCAGGTCGCACAAACGACATTGGCAATCGTGGTGGTAACTCTGACGTTGGCGCAATGGGAGTCTAGTTCTCAAGCAAGAAGGGTCATCATAACTCATGCAAACAACTGCGAAACCTGTTTCTGCATCTGAAGTTGTGATGACCGAACTTGTGCTACCTGGTCACACCAATTCATTGGATTCTATTTTTGGTGGTGTGATCATGTCTTGGATTGATATCTGTGGGGCCATCGCCGCCCAGAGGCATTCGCAAAAAGAAGTGGTTACCGCTTCAATCGATAAACTCAATTTTTTAGCTCCAGTTAAAAAAGGTTGGGTTGTAAACCTTAAAGCACGAGTCAATTTTGTTGCTAGAACTTCGATGGAAGTCGGTGTTCATGTTGAGGCTGAAAATCCTAAAACTGGCGAATCTTTTCATACCGCTTCGGCATTTCTAACCTTTGTTTCGTTGGGTTCAGATGGCAAGCCGGCACAAGCTCCGCAATTGATTTTGGAAACAGACGAAGATCATCGCCGTTTTGAAGCAGCACGTGTTCGTCATGAAGACCGTCGCAAGCAAAAAAAAGCAACTTAACAAAAATGATCCTTTAAAAAATCTTTACCTGAATTTTAATTGTTCAATGAGTTTTCGTTAAAACTTTTTAAACACCCAGCTTACGAATTCTTGGAACAAGTCGTCGGTAACATTCATGACTGTGATGAATAAACCCTTCTGTACGTCGACAATAAAAGCCGCTGCGACCAAAGCAATTAAACAATATGAAAATGTTTTGACGACAATCACTGTTGAACGAATGTCAGCAATGCGAACGTCGTGTTGAATCTCTTCAACTTTGACAAGAATCATCTGCAACTCTCGTAAATGCATAATAAATTTTTCATTGAGTTCTCGCTGTTTTGCCATGGTCAGCATATTCGCGCCTGGGAAGCTGCGTTTGACACGGATGGCGTTGATCAAATCAATACTATGCAAAATATATCTTTCGATGCGTTGGCGCAGATTTGGGTATGCAAAATCACTCTCAAGAAATTTTTTAAGTTCTCTAGCTGCGCGTTCATAATTTTCTTCGACGACATATGTAAGCACGTTATAACGAAGCGTATCTGCCTTGCCGAGTTCTTCGCGTCCTAATTTAAATTCCGAAACTGTTCGGCTTTGTTTAATTGCATTCACGATGGAATTCATCGTCGGCTATTAACCATTTCTTAAGGCTTGAAAATACTATTTTTAGAAATAAAATTGCTCGCACAGCGACAATTTCTCATTCTGATAACTAGAACTCGTCTCAAGATTCCCTCTTATTGCAAATGATTGAATTCATTTTTTTGTCGAGGAATTTTTGAGATGATCTCTGGAAAAACTTTAATAAATTTTGTCTAGTTTTTGAATTTATTCGTTCGATTTTTTTTATAATAGAGCCAGTTTTATTTTTATAAACTTTGTTTGATTATTTCATTTACATCTTCATGTC
>CAZMVK010000033.1:8505-19196 GCA_964569545.1 uncultured Bdellovibrio sp. | reverse complement strand
TTTAATAAATTTGTCTAGTTTTTGAATATGTTCGTTCGATTTTTATATTATAGAGCCTGGTTTGTTTATATAAACTTTGTTTACAGCAATTCTTTGATTTTTGTACACAACCACAACTTGTCGTCCAGCGGCAAGTCATGGCCTGCTTTTGGATGAGTATGGATAGGCAAATTCCACATTTGAGAAATTTTTAATGAGCAGCTAGCGTTGACCAATCGATCGTTTTCGCAATTGATGATATGAATTTTTGTTTGTGGTTTTATTTTTGGCATTTTGTATTGGCTTGCGCAAAAGAGCTGTTGCAGCAGTTCCATTTTTGAAACAGGATGTTTGGCGAAAATTTGACTCCAATGTGTTTTCTCATCCTGATTCAATAAATTGACGGTGGCGTCCAAGACGATTTTTTCTCGTTGCTGGTTATTGTTAGTTTTAAGCAGATTGAATATTTTTATTAAATTTTGTGGCTGCAGTCTTTGATAAAAAGCAGAGCTTCCGGCGTCGCTGGTGTTGATGGTAAATAGACAAGAAATTTCTTCGGGATAAAGTCTTGCCCATTCAACGCCTACCATCGAGCCCAGTGAGATTGTGAGAAGATTTAATTTTATTCTGCTGCCGTCGGCATTCAGTGGTAATCTTTGGCGAAGATCTTCGACGTTGTCGCGCATGTGCAGAAAACTTTGGCGAAAAGATTGGTCGCCATTGCCGGCCAGATCCAATTGGTGAATTTGACAGTTTTTTCCAGAGATTTCGCCAGAAGTTTTACCAGAGGTTTGATCTGAGGTATTGCTATAAATTTGTGTTTTGAATTCGTTAACAAATTCTCCCCAGTGAATTTTATGTCGACCCAGGCCTCGAATAAACAACCAATGATCAATATTTAGTTCGGTATGTAACTGTTCAGTTTGCGTCTGCTCATTTTTTTTAGAATTATTCATTGATCCTCATACCAAAGCTCAAGACCTGACGAGAGATGTTTATTTTTTCTTTCTGGTGAAAGCTGAGCCCAGCGTTCTGGCGAAACCAAGCTGCGCATTAAAAAATCAAACAGGGTTTGGTGTCGACGCAAAATGCGTTTATGTCGATGTGGTTTGATTGGATTGAAAGGCCCCAGTGGCGAGAATATTTGTAATGGATTTTTTCGTACCCACATCCATGAGCCCATTTCCACGCATAGAGGTAAATAAGTTTTATCGTTATGCTGACAAAACAATTGATAGATATAATCCCAAAGATCGCCATGGGTGGTGTATTGTTTGGCTTGTGGTTCGATCAAGTAGAAATGATTGGGGTGAGTGTTGTTAAATGTTTCGGTCAGCGCATGCATTTCGGGCAAATGTGGAAACGGTTTTTTGCTTTTAGCATAGGGGAACCAAAGCTGATCTTGAATGCCAAATCCAGAGTGAAAATCAATAGAGATCACGCTTTGTGAATCAAAAAATGTTTGTTTGCAAAGATCAATCACAGCTTGTGCTTCGACTTGCAATTCGTAACCGCGAAACCAAGGCAATTTGTTGGAATATCGGTGGCCGCCAAGCAACCATTTTGGTTTTTCTTCGGCCTCGATCGGAGCGTTTCGCATGAGATCGACACCTTGCGGATTGCATCTGGTTTTGTTGACAATACCGATCGGATTGACCATCGGAAAAAACACGACACGAATTTGGCTTAAGGCATAATGCAAAGTCTTATCCCACAGCAAAAGTTCGGAAAAACTTTTTAACAAAGCCAGCACCACCTGTGCGCCAATTCTTTCTAAACCATGAACACCGCCGAATAAGGCCAAGGTTGGTGCCTTTGGATCTGGATTGCCAATGGCAACGGCGTTCAATGGATAGGACATCGTTGTGGATTTTGAAATGCCCAGTTGATGAAACGAAATAAAATCTGCCGGCAGAGCAGAGCGGCTGCCGGTTTTTTGTAGGGAATTTTTAAACTGTTCAAGATCCTGAATTAGTTGTTCATAGAGGATCCACTCTGGGAAGTCTCGCATGTTTGATATTTCCTCCATAGAGCTTTATTTAAGTTCTCACGATGAAGGATCGTCAAGAAATCAATGCATTTGAATTCTGGATCATACGCCGGTTCGCCACCCAAGAAAGCGCCGATTTTCAAATAGGCTCGGCAAAGCGGCGGGATCATTTCGTCAACCTCAAGATTTTCAGCATCAGTTAAAGGGCGCTGCATACTATGAATCCAAAGGTCTAATAAGGGCATGGTGAACTGTCGGGTGGGTGGGCACAGCAAATGATTTTGAAAACGTTGTTCATTGGCAAAACGATGATAGAGAAGTGCTGCTTGACGTGGTTGAGTGGTTTTGATCGAAGCGCAGCCAAACAATATTTCAGAATTGGTTTTGCTCATGTACTCGGCAATACCTCGCCATAATAAATTGATAACCATGCCTTTGCGGAAATCTTTATGAATGCAGGCGCGGCCCAGTTCAAGTTTGATTCCGGGAAGAGAAAAAATATTTTTAAGATTGAATTCGTTTTCAGAGTAAAACTTTTGCGAAAACAATGAGCAGTTGAGGCGATAGGTCCCGACTATTTTCTGACTTTTTTTATCAATAATAATCAAGTGATCACATAAAAAATCAAATTGATCGACGTCAATGCCACGAGTTTTATTTTTGCCAATCATTTCGACATGAAATACTTGATAGCGTAATTTTAGGGCTTCGATCAGTTCTGCGGATGAAGAGACAGTTTTGAGAATATATGGCCCGCGATCGCTGTAGATTTCGACTTTGGGACGAAATTGGTGTACGCGATTTTTTCGTATCTGAAAAAAATCTGTGGCAATGAAATCTAGCATATCTTCTCCTGTTTATTTGATTTGATTTTTGCTTTGGCTTGGAGTTTGTGTGTCAGGGTATTCATTTTCCGTTTGATGCTTGTTCGCTTACAGTTGTTTTGTTGGCATTTTGCTCCTCTTCTGTAATTGATTGTGTCAAATAATGTGGCGCAAGTGTGTCAGGATTTGGTGAGAATTACGTAGATTCTATATTTAATCGGCGTTAGTTTACTGCGATATCGCAAATCCATGAATTTTGTTTGTCGCAAGTTGTGAGTGAGGCTTTATGAAGAAAATTTCTTCTAAAAAAATTTTGAAGTCCATGGCCAGTTTGAATTTAGCCGTTTTTATTATAGTCAGTTTGGCTGTGCTGATCGCTATCGGAACTATTATTGAGTCTAGATTGGATGCGCAGGCGGCGGCTAAATACGTCTACAAAACCTACTGGATGTATTCATTGATGATGTTGTTGTCAGTGAATTTGATATCGGTGATGGTGGATCGTTGGCCTTGGCAAAAACGCCACACGCCATTTGTGCTAGCGCATATTGGAATATTAATTTTGCTATTTGGTGGTTTTTTGACCATGCAGTTTGGGCTTGATGGAACCATGCGTTTAGGAATTGGTGAGAAATCAAAATTGGTCACAGTGCCAGAGACTGAGCTTCAAATTTGGTCTTCATTCGACGGCGACCGTTACACGAAGTTAATGTCTCAGGATGTCGATTTCTTTAAGAATTCTCCCAAGGATAACCCCATTCAATTGGATATAAGTTTTGATGGTAATGCTGTAGATAGTGCCAAGCCTGGTTCGGCACAGCCGGCTGTAAAGAGCGAAAATGCAAATAGCAAATTTCTTGAGATCAATGATTATCAACCTTATGTTTTAGCTTCTCGCCGGGTGGTTGTTGGCGTTTCACCAAAGCTTGGTATTGGTGTGCGTTTTCAAATTCAAAATGAAAGAGTGAATTTGAATGATTGGTTGTTGCAGGCAAAAAAAGATCAATCAGTGACGCAAAATTTTGGTCCAGCCAAGCTGACAGTTGGTGTGATTCCGACAAAACCAACCGGAGAAAATGAAATCTACCTAGAGAGATTGGATGATACTCAATTAAGATACGCTGTTTTTAATCGCGACCCGCTGAAAAAAACTCTGAAGGGTATTTTAAAAGAGGGCGATCAATTCAATACAGGCTGGATGGGTTTGCAGTTTCGTTTGTTGCGGTACATGCCGCTAGCTGAAGAAAAATATGATTTCAAACAAGTAGAGCGTCCGACGCCGATGACAACCTCGGTAATTAAAATGGTATTAACGGATATAAAAGACGGGCAGCCAGAGAAAAAAGAATATTGGTTGCAGCTCAATGATGTGATCAAGGTGTTTACTAATAATGCTGTGTATTTGGTTACTTATGGCAATCGCCGGGTGGATCTTGGTTTTGATATAGAGCTCAAAAAATTTGAAGTTGGTCGTTATCAAGGGACTATGCGAGCGGCATCTTATCAGAGTTTGGTGCGGACTCCGAAAGGTGATGAAGTTCTGATTTCAATGAACGAGCCTTTGAAATACGCGGGATTGACTTTTTATCAAGCCAGTTTTCAAGAGGACGCTAAAGGGCAGCCGATAGCTTCTGTGCTTTCGGTGAATCAGGATCCAGGAAGATTTATTAAATATCTAGGCTCTTTGATATTGTCTTTAGGGGTAGTGTGGTTATTTTTTGCTAAACGAAAAGCTGCGCGTGCAATGGCGCCAAAGGATTTATAGTTTATGAAAATGAAAACTTTTTTTCGCTCTGTGTGTTTGTCGTTGTTAGTACTGTTTTCAATGCAGGCTTCGGCTGCAGATTTAATGATGGGGTTGAAAACTCTGCCAGTACAAGATGCTGGGCGAGTAAAACCCTTTGATACTTTCGCACGTGAATCTTTAAATATGATATATGGCCGAGAAGTTTATCAGGCCATTCGCAACGGTCCAGGTGGCAGCGAAAAGGTTGGCGATAAAAAAGGGGCTACAGAGATTGTGATGACTTGGATGTTGCAGCCCGAAGCTTGGCAAGGGGTTCCGTTGTTTGAGCTTTCTTTCGGAGCTTTAAAAAATGCTTTAAAGTTGCCTGCTGAAGAAAAATATTTTTCTTACGAAAAATTAATGAACAATGAAAATATCTCTAATGTGATGCAAGAATTGAGCAGTCGTCGTGAGGCTAAAGAAAAACTCAATCCTTATTATCAGGCAGTGCAAAGGCTTGAAACGCAGTTGATTACATTTCGTGAGATTGCGGCGGGTCGAATGATGCGAGTGATGCCGGTGGCGCCAGCTCCGGCAGCTTGGGCTTCGTTGTCTGAGCTTGAGGGTGATTTTCAAACAGCTTTTATCGATATCACAAAAAGTTTTATTTCTGTTTTGGCCGCAACCACGGATGTTGCGGGTGGTGATGAAAAAGGAAAAGCTGCCTCGCAAGTTTTAACCAATTCGGTGCAATCATTTGAAGAGAAAATTCGCGCTGCTCAGCCTGATTTGTATCCCTCTTTGGATAAGGTAAAACTTGAGGTTCATTATAATAATATGCATCCATTTAAATGGGCGTGGATTATTTATTTGCTTTCGGCGTTGACCTGTTTGGTGGCGTGGGCTTTGGAGAAAAAACAAATTTATCCAGCAGCTTGGGCGCTTATCTTAATTGGTTTTCTATTTCATATTTATGGTTTTGCATTGCGAGTTTATCTAACTGATCGGCCGCCAGTTTCAAATATGTATGAGACTGTGGTTTGGGTGGGTTTCGGTACAGTGTTGTTTGCAATGATCATCGAAGCTGTTTACCGCTGGCGTTTTATTTTGTTAGCGGGAGCAATGGTAGGCGCGTTTTGTTTGGCTTTGGCAGATATGGCGCCAGCTGTTCTTGATGGTTCTCTGCAACCACTGGAGCCGGTATTAAGAAATAACTTTTGGTTGATGGTGCATGTACTGACAATCACTATCAGTTACGCTGCATTTTTCTTAGCATTTGCAATGGGCAATATGGCCATGATTTATTATTTCAGATCAGAAGAAAAGCATCGTGATCAACTGAAGGCAATGACCTTGGCAATTTATAGAGCGGTGCAAGTCGGCGTCAGTTTGCTTGCGCCTGGAATTATTTTAGGTGGCGTTTGGGCGGATTACAGTTGGGGCAGGTTTTGGGGATGGGATCCAAAAGAAACTTGGGCTTTGATTGTTCTATTAGGTTATGTAGCTGTGTTGCATGGCCGATTGGTCGGTATGGTGAAAGATTTTGGTATGGCTGCGGCGGCAGTGATCGCATTTAATTTGGTGATCATGGCGTGGTACGGAGTCAACTTTGTATTGGGTGCGGGTTTGCACTCTTACGGTTTCGGTGCTGGTGGTGTTGAGTACGTGGCAACATTTTGTGCAGTCAATTTATTGCTTGTTATTTTTGTAAGCATGAAGCGCCAACGTAGATCATAACACGCGGCGTTTCTAATCTCATTTTCAATGTGTTTGCAAAATCTTGATTGCATCTATCTGGTTTCGCCTCTTACTATTTGTAAAAATATTTTTTAATTACGATAAAAATTATTGCAGTAAGGAAATCGACATGCATCGAAGATACCTTTTTGGATGGCTTGGAACGAAGCGATTGTTTTCAAGAAATAAAATAGCAAAGCTAATGTTTGCAAGTGCGCTTGCTTTGGCAATGACTTCAGCAATCACAGGCTGTGATAAGCTTTATGATCTAGGTATTGGCTACAACCAAGGGCACGCGCCAGAACAGCCAATTCCATATGATCACTCTGTGCATGTGGGTGTAAATAAAATCCAATGTCAGTATTGTCATAATCAGGTTGAGCGCGCAAAAACGGCAAACATTCCTGCTTTGTCGACTTGTATGAACTGTCACTTAACAGTGAAAACGGACAGTCCATATATTCAAAAAATTCGTGAGGCTTATGACAAAGGTCAGGGGATCGAGTGGACTCGCGTTCACATGTTGCCTGATCATGTGAAATTCAATCACTCGGCTCACGTCGGTCGCGGTGTAAACTGCCAGACTTGTCATGGTCCAATTGAAACAATGAAAAAGGTGGAGCAGTTTTCAACTCTGTCAATGGGCTGGTGTGTGAACTGTCACCGTCAACCAGAAAACAAAGCCCCACTTAACTGTACAACTTGTCATAATTAATTATTAATAAGGTAAGGTTACTGAATATGTCTGAAATAAATAATCAACATAATGAACACGATCACGAACATGATCACTCTCACGACCACGACCAAAATCATGAGCACAGTCATGATCAGGCTCCGAAAGAAAGCCAACGTGATAGCCGTTATTGGTTGTCATTAGAACAGTGGTCACAAGATGCAGATTTCCAAAAAATGGCTGAGCAAGAATTTCTTTCTTCACCTTTGAAGGAATCTGACGGCGAAGATGGTTGGGCTCGTCGTGAATTTTTAAAATTAATGGGTGCTTCACTTGCAATGGCAAGTGCTGGTTGCATTCGTCGTCCAGTACAAAAAATTGTGCCTTATGCAAAACAACCGGAAGAAGTTACTTTTTCAATTCCGAATTTTTACTCATCAACATACTTTGATGGCAATGAGTCTTTGGGCTTGTTGGTAAAAACTGTTGAAGGTCGTCCAGTTAAAATTGAAGGAAATCCAAAGCATCCTTTGAATAAAGGTGCGACTTCAGTTCGTGCTCAAGGTCACATTCTCTCTTTATATGATCCTGAACGTTTAAAAAATCCAGTACGTAACTTGTTAAATAAAACAAAAACCAATCGCGATACCATTTCTGCAAAATGGGAAGAGATGGATGCTGACATCGTTAAACAGTTGGCAAAAGGTTCTGTAGCGGTATTGACTTCGTCACTGAATTCACCAAGCACAAGAGCTGTTGTCGGCGATTTCTGTCAAGCATTTGGTGCGCAACATTTCTCTTGGGAAGCTCTCTCTCACGGAGATGTTTTGGCAGGTCAAAAAGCTTCTTATGGCGAGGCTTTGGTTCCATTTTATCGCTTTGATAAAGCCGATGTGATTGTGTCTATTGATGCGGACTTCTTGGGTACTTGGATGTTGCCAACTACTTATACCAAACAGTTCTCAGCAGGACGAAAAAATATCAAAGAAATGAACAAGCTTGTTGTCTTTGATTCTAATTATTCTTTGACGGGTGCTAATGCTGATGTGCGTGTTCGTATCAAGCCTTCACAGCAAATTGCAGTTGTTATGGGTCTTGCTCATGAAATTGCGATTAAAAAATCTTTCGGAAAATTTGCTGGCAACGCGACTGTTAAGGTGGCTCTTGATCCCTTTGCTAATGTTGCACAAGATTTGAAAATGGAAGCTGCATTGTTTGCTCGTATTGCTGATGATTTGATTCACAGCAAAGGCAAATCATTGGTCGTTGCTGGTGGTTTGGCGGCCGGTACTGAGCAAGCTAAAGAACTACAAATTGCAGTTAATTTTTTGAACTCAGCTCTTGATAATGAAGGCTCTACTGTTGATTCAACTCACCAATTGGCTGGTGTTTCTGCAGCAGATACAGAAATCATGCAATTGACTGAAGCATTGAAAAAAGGCTCAGTCAAAACTTTGATCATTCATGGTGTAAATCCATTTTACTCTGTACCGCAATCCGTGGGTTTTGCAGAGGCGATGAAAAAAGCTGAGATGGTTATCTATACAGGTGATCGTCAAGATGAGACTGGTGCGTATGCTAATTACATTATTCCAGATCATCATGCTTTGGAAAACTGGGGTGATGCTGAGATCGTAAAAGGTCTTTACAGTATTCATCAACCAACGATTCGTCCAATGTATGACACTCGTTCATTTCAATTGTCATTGATGACGTGGGGATTTTTAGCGAAAAAAGGTCCTAAACGTTTACAAACTTTTGAAACTTATTATGATTATTTACGTGATTTTTGGAAGACAGATGTTCATCCAAAATTAGGCAAAGGCCAAGGGTTTGAAGATTTCTGGAACGAAGTTTTACAAAACGGTTTTGTTGGTTCAATCGATGGTTCTGTGGCGACAAGGTCTTTCAAAACAGAAGCTCTTTCTACAGTAAAAAAATCAAATAATAAATCTGGTTTCGAGTTGGTTTTATATCCAACTATCGCATTAGGCGACGGAAAACTTGCCAACGTAGCTTGGTTGCAAGAATTGCCAGATCCAGTAACTAAAATCTGTTGGGACAACTATGTTTCAATGGCGATAGCAACTGCAGAGAAAATGAAAGTCAAAGAAGGTCATTTGATAGAGCTGGTTATTGGCTCACAAAAAATGACTTTACCGGCTCACATCCAGCCTGGATTGCATGAAGATGTTTTGGCAATTGCGGTTGGTTACGGTCGCACTGCGGCTGGTAAAGTTGGCAACGGTATTGGACAAAATACTTATGCCTTGATGACGGTGCAGAAAGATCAAATTGTATCTTCGGGTCTTGAAATCAAAGCAACGAATACTAGAAAATTGTATGATCTTGCCAATCCGCAAGGACATCATTCAATGGAAGGTCGTCAGATCGTTGTTGAAGCTACATTAAAAGAGTATTTGAAAAATCCAGCGGCAGGAAAACACACTCACCATGTATTTTCAATGTGGTCAGGCCACGCTTACAATGGTCACAAATGGGCGATGGCAGTGGATTTGAATTCTTGCACAGGTTGTAATGCTTGTGTGGTTGCCTGCATGTCTGAAAATAATATTCCAGTTGTTGGCAAAAAATATGTGATTCAAGGTCGTGAAATGCATTGGATCCGTGTTGACAGATATTATGTTGGCACTCCTGAAAATGCAGAAGCTGTGTTTCAACCATTGATGTGTCAACATTGTGACAATGCTCCTTGTGAATCAGTCTGCCCAGTGGCAGCAACAGTTCACAGTTCAGAGGGTTTGAATGATATGGTTTACAACCGTTGTGTTGGTACCAGATATTGTGCAAACAACTGTCCATACAAAGTTCGTCGTTTCAATTGGTTTAATTACGCTAAGCTTATCGAAAAGCCGGCTCATTTGGCTTTGAATCCAGATGTAACAGTTCGTGTGCGTGGTGTGATGGAAAAATGTACTTTCTGCGTACACAGAATTAAAGACGCAAAAAATACGGCTCGTCTTGAAAAACGAGATTTGAAAGATGGCGAAATCAAAACAGCATGTCAGCAGGTTTGTCCTGCGGATGCGATTGCATTTGGCGATATCAATGATTCGAAATCTCAAGTAGCTAAAATGTTCCAAGATGCTCGTGGTTATGGCTTGTTAGAAGAATTCCATGCGGCACCAAGCGTTCGTTACTTATCTAAAATTAGAAACAATGACCAAGATACACGTGGTGGTCACGACAGCAAAGGCGGTCACGCATGATGAAAAGAAACCCTCTTGTTCTCGGCAATAAAACACTGAAGGACATAACTGAAGATATCGTTGCTCCTCTGGAGACCTTTCCATCAAAGGGCTGGTTGGGGCTATTTCTAAGTGCGAAAACTCTTTTCATATTTTACATCATCACTTTGGCGATGGTTGTTAGTGTTGGTATGGGCTTGTTGGGTGTGAATCATCCAAATGCTTGGGGTACAATGATTATCACTTTCGTCTTCTGGATCGGTATCGGTCACGCAGGGACATTGATTTCTGCGGTCTTGTTTTTGTTTAGACAAAAATGGAGAACATCAGTTGCACGAACAGCAGAGGCTATGACTGTTTTTGCCGTTATGACAGCTGGTCTGTTTCCATTGTTGCATACGGGTCGTCCTTGGTTGGATTTTTGGTTGTTTCCATATCCAAATCAACGTGGTCCATTGTGGGTGAATTTCCGCTCTCCGTTACTTTGGGACGTTTTCGCTGTTTCTACCTACGCCACAGTTTCTTCTGTATTTTGGTTTATAGGTTTGAT
>CAZMVK010000033.1:4406-8495 GCA_964569545.1 uncultured Bdellovibrio sp. | reverse complement strand
CCGTATCAACGTATGCGACTGTATCAATGGTTTTCTGGTACGTCGGTATGGTTCCAGATTTTGCAACGATTCGTGATCGTGCTAAAAACAAAATTCGTAAAACAGTTTATGGTGCATTGAGCTTGGGCTGGCGTGGAACAGCAAAAGACTGGAGCCATTATGAGATGTTATATCTTTTGTTGGCAGGTCTTTCGACGCCTCTAGTTCTTTCGGTTCATACCATTGTCTCTTTCGACTTTGCGGTTTCTAATTTGCCAGGCTGGCACTCAACAATCTTTCCTCCGTACTTTGTAGCCGGCGCGATCTTCTCTGGTTTTGGGATGGTTGTTACGTTGATGACATTGGTACGTATTGCGTTCCCAGAGTTTAAAAATTACATCACCATCGATCATATGGAGGTGATGAATAAAATCATTATGACCACGGGTATGATGGTTGGTTATGCCTATGCTTCAGAGTTTTTTGTTGCTTGGTATTCTGGTAATTTGTATGAACGAGCCGTGTTTATCAATCGTGCTTTCGGCGATTATGGCTGGTCGTACTGGTGTATGATTTTCTGTAACGTTGTGTTTCCACAAGTGTTCTGGTTCAAAAAATTACGTCGTAGCATCCCAGTGATGTTTGTTGTTTCAATATTTGTGAATATTGGAATGTGGTTTGAGCGTTTTGTGATCACGGTGACTTCGCTTCACCATGATTTCTTGCCGAGCAACTGGGGTAATTATGCTTGGAGTATGTACGATAGTGCAATCTTGGCAGGAAGCTTTGGAATGTTTTTTACATTGTTCTTATTGTATTTGCGTTTGTTCCCGGCAATTTCAATTGCTGAGATCAAGCCAGTTATGCATGTCGGCCAAGAAGGAGGGCATCACTAATGGCTTCTTTATATAAATCAGGAATGGCAGCTATTTTTGACAGTGAGGCTTTGGTTTTAAAAGCAGCTCACAAAACTCGAGAGATGGGGTTTAAAAAATTCGATGCTATCACTCCATATCCTGTTCACGGTATGGAAGAAGCTTGTGGTATCAAACGATCGTGGATTCCTTATGTGACTTTTGTTGCTGGATCTATCGGTTGTTTTTTAGGTTGGCTTTTGACCTACTGGACATCGGTAGTAAGTTGGCCTTTGAATATTAGTGGTAAACCATTTCATTCATTGCCAGCGTTTATTCCAATTATTTTTGAAGTGACCGTTTTGTTTGCAGCACTTTCAAGTGTGGCTGCTTTGTTTAAAGCCTGCGGTTTGCCAAAAATAAACCCTCCAGTAATTGATCCAGATTTAACTTGTCACAAGTTTGCTGTTTTCATTCCACAGGATGATGTTGGTTATGATGAAAAGCGAATCGAAGAGATGTTTAAATCTTTGGGTGCTGCTCAGATTAAAAAGACGGAGTTTTAAGATGACTACTCAAAAATTAATAACTAACGCAACTAAGATTTTAAATTTAGGATTGGTCGCAGTTGGCGCCTCGACTTTGCTTTTGACTTCAGCCTGCACAAAAGATCACAGTCAGCCAAATGTTGAGTTGGTCCAAGACATGATGGATTCGCCTGCGAATCTGCCGCAAGAATACGATGATTTCTTCCCAGATCATAGTGCTTCGCGAGTTCCTCCAGAGCATACTGTTCCAGTTGGATTTAAACCTTACTCAATTGGCTTCAATGTTGATTTGGCTAAGGCAGACAAAAATCCTTTACAGGGCAGTGAGAGCTCTGAGGTTTTGCTTGTGGGGCAAAAAATGTATGAAACACATTGTATGGTTTGCCACGGCATGAAAGGGAACGGGGACGGTCCTGTTGTTGATAAAATGCCAAACAAACCACCACCAGTGGTTTCTGATAAAATTAAAGGTTGGGCTGATGGGCAAATCTATCAGGTGATTTCAATGGGACAGGGAACGATGGGTTCGTACTCATCACACGTTCCGCAAAAATATCGTTGGCAGCTTGTGAATTATATTCGTCATCTGCAAAAAACTGATAAAAAATAAAAGAGGCTAATAATGGCAAGTCATTCACACACACAACTTCATGTCGGCAAGTTTGAACCTTCGCAGAAACTTAAAACTATCGCCTATACTTTTGTCGCGATCGGTTTGATCGGTTTCTTGGTCGGAGTTCTGAAAAATCCAGAACGTCTTTGGTCTTCATACTTGGTTGCTTTCTTTTACGTTTCTTGTTTGGCTTTGGGTGGATTGTTTTTCACAGCCATTCAGCACATAGCCAAAGCGGGATGGAGTACCAGCGTTCGTCGTTTGCCAGAGGCAATGACTTCGTTTCTGCCGGTGGTCGTCTTGGGTAGCATGGTTTTGATTTTAGGACTTAAACATCTTTACCCTTGGGCCAACCCAGAGATTGTTGCTCATGATCCAATAAT
Source organism: uncultured Bdellovibrio sp. (assembly GCA_964569545.1). Lineage (GTDB taxonomy): Bacteria > Bdellovibrionota > Bdellovibrionia > Bdellovibrionales > Bdellovibrionaceae > CAZMVK01. Next base: position 6,118 of record CAZMVK010000033.1, on the reverse strand, counting down.
TCAAGCAAAGGCTGCCTATTTAAATACAGGCTTTTTAATCATTCGTTTATTGATATTCAGTTTAGGTATGTTTTTCTTTGGACACAAAATTGTTGGCAATTCGTTGAAACAAGATCAGTCCGGCGATCATGCTTTGACAGAAAAAAATCTAGCTTTGTCGATTGCTTGGGTGGTGTTCTTTTCTTTATCATTTTCAATGTTCTGTGTGGATTTGTTGATGTCATTGTTGCCAAGTTGGTACAGTACAATTTTTGGTATTTACTGTTTTGCAGGATTGTTTCAGAGTTCTTTGGCTTTTATCGTTTTGTTGATGATTTACGTAAAACGTAAAGGTTTTGTGTCTGGTTATTACACTGTAGAACACATTCATGACGTTGCAAAATTTCTTAAAGGTTTCACTGTGTTTTGGGCCTACATTGCGTTCTCGCAATTTATGTTGATTTGGTACGCGAATATCCCGGAAGAAACAGAGTACTATTTAATGCGTGCAGAGGGTGGCTGGATGGCTATCTCAATGGCATTGTTGTTCTTTAAGTTTATCATTCCATTCTTGGCATTGTTGCCTCGTGGAGCAAAACGCAACGAATCTCATTTGATTTTAGTCTGTTCACTGATTTTGATCATGCAGTACGTGGATGTTTATTGGTTGGTCTATCCAAACTTTTTTGAAGGTCACGTGACATTCGGCTTTTACGAAGTAGCGATGTTAATGTTGTTTGGCGGTTTATTTTTGGTTACACTGATGAACTTCCTGCAAAAAAACAGTTTGGTAGCCATCAAGGACCCTCGTTTACACGAAGCCTTAAATCACCATGTAACTTACTAATAAAGTCTAATTTGTTTTTCATGAATTGAATCCGATTGTAAAAAGTCTGATTCAAGAATCAAAAAAAAAGGTCCACGTAAAGTGGGCCTTTTTTAGTTTTAGACTGCACTTACTATCTTGACGTCGGTTGCCAAAATTCCAAAACAAAAAAACTCCTCTACCTGTGAAAACTGAAAGTCATCGTCAAAGAAGAAAAAGACTCCCTCCTCCTTTAAAAAACCGAGTTCCGCAGACAAAGAGAATAAGAAGGAGTTTGCTTCCACTTTTTAACGATACGGCCATCCTGGCCTCACCGCCCTTTGATACATCATCGTGATGGGGCGGAGATCGCAAAAAAGTGGAAGCAAACTCCTTCTTATTCTCTTTGGCGAGGACTGTTTGAGCGTTTTTTAAAGGAGGGGGGAGTCTTTTTCTTCTTTGATGGCACTCAGGTTTAAATTTCACAGGTGGCGGATTTTTTTGTTTTGAAAAAGTTATCGGTTTTTGTGTTGCTTTTTAACTTTATAAGAGGTTACAAATAGGTATGAACATGACTGCCTCAATTGGCTCTTATTCATTCAAATCTTTGTCTGTGGTCTTCGCCACCACACTTACCTTTTAATGGGTTCTGAAAACTATTATGCCTGAAATTCGTATTATTCTTCCTGATCAATCAGTTAAAATTTTTCAATATGAACCTTCTGCGCTTGAAGTCGCAGAGAGTATTGGGCCTCGCTTGGCCAAAGAAACGCTTGGGGTCAGGGTTAACAAAAGCCCAGATATCATGGACTTGCGATTGCCTCTTAAAGATGGGAGTAAGATAGAGCTGATCACCACTCGTTCGCCAGAGGCAAACGAAGTTGTGCGTCACTCTGCTGCTCATATCATGGCTCAAGCTGTTCAGCAA
>CAZMVK010000033.1:0-4396 GCA_964569545.1 uncultured Bdellovibrio sp. | reverse complement strand
GTGACCATTGGGCCGGTGATCGATGGTGGTTTTTATTATGACTTTGATTCTCCTCGAAATTTTACAGAAGATGATTTTGAAAAAATCGAAAAGAAAATGGCAGAGATCACAGCAAAAAATCTTCCGCTGATCAGAGAAGATATGGATGTTGATCAGGCCATTCAAACATTTGAAAAAATGAATGAACGTTTCAAAGTTGAGCTGATTCGTGATCTTAAAACACGTGGCGAAAAAACCGTTGGTATTTATCACCAAGGTGATTGGTTTGATTTGTGTCGTGGGCCTCATGTTCAGTACACAGGTCAGGTTAAAGCTTTCAAATTGCTTTCCGTTGCCGGCGCCTACTGGCGTGGGGACGAAAAAAATCCTATGCTTCAGCGAATTTATGCGACGGCTTTTCAGGATAAAAAAGAACTGGATCAACATCTTCATCAATTAGAAGAAGCTAAAAAGCGTGATCATCGTAAGCTTGGTAAAGAACTTGGTCTGTTTCATTTGCATCCATATGCTCCTGCTTCACCATTTTTTACTGGCCGAGGCACTGTGATTTACAATGAATTGCAAAGATATATTCGTGAGCTTTACTTTAAATATGGCTATCAAGAGGTTATAACTCCACAGATTTTTGATACGGATTTATTTCGAACTTCAGGCCATATGGCCAACTACAAAGACAATATTTTCTTTACCAAAGTGGATGAGCGCGAATTCGGTGTGAAGCCAATGAATTGTCCATCGCACTGTTTGTTATTCAAAGCAGAACATCATTCATATCGTCAGTTGCCATTGCGTATGGCTGATTTTGGTAGATTACATCGTTATGAAAAATCAGGTGCGATTCATGGTTTGACTCGTGTGCGTTCATTTTGCCAGGATGATGCTCATATCTTCTGTAGTTTTGATCAGTTGCAAGCTGAAATTGCAGGTTTTATGAAGCTTTTATCTGAGGTCTATGCTCAGTTGGGTATGACTCAATACAAAGTTTTTCTATCAACTCGTCCAGATCCAAGAATGGGTGCCGAAGAGATATGGGACAAGGCAGAGAGTGCTTTGGCAGGAGCTTTGGATTCTTTAAATATTCCTTACGTTATTAATCCCGGTGACGGGGCTTTTTACGGTCCAAAAATTGATGTTCAATTCGTCGATGCGATTCAACGTCCGTGGCAGTTGGGCACCCTACAGTGTGATTTCAATTTGCCACAAGCTTTTGATTTAACTTATGTCGGTGAGGACAATCGGGAGCATCGGCCGGTGATGTTGCATCGAGCGATTTTGGGTTCGATCGAAAGATTTATCGGAGTTTATTTAGAGCATACTTCGGGACATTTACCATTGTGGTTGTCGCCAACTCAGGTGCAGATTTTGTCAATCACGGATCGGGTAAATAGTTTTTGCGAAAGTTTAATGTCTGGCTTTAAATCTCATGGCGTACGTGTTGAATTCGACAGTAGAAATGAAAAATTAAGTCGCAAGGTTTTAGATGCACAAATGATGAAAGTTCCATTAATGATAGTTGTCGGCGATAAAGAGGCTGAAAATGGAACGGTGTCGGTGCGTTTGAGCAACGGCAAACAAATAAATTCTGTGCCAATAGATAAATTAACAACTTGGATTGTTAAACAAATCCAAGACAGAGTCTTAGAAGTTCAACCTAACCTGGAGGTCTCCCATTAACGGTCCTTTTGAAAAGAAAGGCTTTCCCCCACAAGGTGGAAAACCTGATTTCCGTGCGAAAAAACAAGAAAAAGATGGATTGCGAGTTAATCGTGAAATCCGCGCCCAACAGATTCGAGTGATCGATGAAGAAGGTCAAATGCTAGGAGTGATGTCAGTGCCAGAAGGCATTCGCTTAGCAGAAGACAAGGGGCTTGATTTGTTAGAAATTGCTCCGACTGCGGCGCCGCCAACTTGTAAGATCATGGACTACGGTAAATGGAAATACGAGAACAAAAAGAAACAAGCAGTTGCTCGTAAAAAGCAGGTCATTGTTCAGGTTAAAGAAGTTCAAATTCGTCCACGCACGGATCAACATGATTTTGATACTAAAATGAAACACGCACGTCGTTTTCTTTTGGATGGTGACAAAGTCAAAGTCAGCATGCGCTTTTTGGGACGTGAGTTGGCTCACCAAGAATTGGGTATGAACCTGATGCGTAAAGTGATCGAAGTTCTTTCCGATGTGTCGGCAGCTGAGGCTCCGCCAAAAATGGAAGGAAAACAGGCATTTTTAATTATCGGACCAGATTCCCTTAAAGTGAAAGATTATCTTAAGCTACATCCAAAGAGCACTCAGGGGCCAGCGCCCGAGAGTGATCCAGGAAAAGATAACGATGAGGACTCTGAATAAGAGAGCCTTGTTACGTTTCTAGTTTATATTTTTTGTCCTAGAATAAAGGCTCACCACTGGTGGGCCTTTATATTTTAAAAAAACACCTTGTCTTTTTCACCCCTTAAGCCTATCTTCCCCATCCTAAACGTCTGAGAATAGTGGCGCCTAAGTGTGTCTGTGAGTTTTATGGGATGGGCCTATAAAATCATAATGATACCGCCGACTCGGAGGAAGGTACAAAATGGCTGTAAAAAAGATTAAGACCCATTCGGGGGCCAAAAAACGCTACAGATTAACTGCAAGCGGCAAAGTTAAACGCAAACAAACAGGTATGAGACATTTGAATTCTCACATGAGTTCAAAAAGAAAACGCCAATTGGGCGAAGTTATCTACGTGTCTGATGCAAATATGTTACAAGTTCGTCGCTGCTTGGTATTTTAAAGGAGATCTGTCATGCGTGTTAAAGGTGGTTTTACAAATCGTCGTCGTCATAAAAAAGTATTAAAAAGAACAAAAGGCTATCGTTCAGCTGGTTCGCGTGCATATATTCACGCGGTTGAGAAGAACGATCGTGCATTAGCTTATGCTTATAAGCACCGTCGTATGAAAAAGAGAGAATTCCGTGCTCTTTGGAATCAACGTATCAATGCAGCTGCTCGTTTGAACGGGACTACATATTCTCGTTTGATTGGTGGTCTGATCAAAGCTGGTATCGAAGTGAACAGAAAAATGTTGTCTGAGTTAGCAATTAACGATTCAGCTGCGTTTTCACAACTTTGCAAACACGCAATGTAAACAAGGGGCCGTTAGGCTTCTGTTTCGAGTAATTTGCAAAGCACTGTTAATTGATCCGAATAATTAATCCGAATAATTAAACAGTGGAATGTTAAGAGTTTAAAAAATTCAAAAAATTTAAAAGAGAGGATGCAAATCCTCTCTTTTTTTTTGTCAGTGGTTTTTAAATGTGACAGATGCACCTGCGAAATGTAATGGTTTTGCTATGAATTCAAAACAGTTTGAACAGCGTAAACAACAGCATTTAGACATCGCTCTTGGGGCCTCAATGCAGGCCAGTGAATTGTCGCAAATGCAGAGTGTTCGTTTGATTCATGAAGCATTGCCTGATTTAGATTTTCAAGATGTTCAGACGTCAATTCAGTTATTAAATCTTCAGTGTTCATCGCCTATTTTTATCAGTTCGATGACGGCCGGTCATCAGGGCGGAGAACAGCTCAATCAGCGATTGGCATGTTTTGCTCAAGATCGTGGTTTATTAATGGGGGTTGGTTCGCAACGCAAAGAATTGTCAAATCCGGCTGCTTCGGCAGAGTGGAAGGTTTTGCGAAGCGTGGCTCCAAAAGCAAATTTGATTGGAAATGTTGGGGTTTCCCAGCTGCTCGAGTCCAATCCCGAACAGATTCAACGTCTTGTTGAACAGCTTGAAGCTAAAGCTTTATTTGTCCATTTAAACCCTTTGCAAGAATGTTTACAGCCAGAGGGCACTCCGTTTTTTCGCGGGGCTTTGAAAGCACTAGAGTTGTTAGTAGCGAAATTGTCGGTGCCAGTTATTGTGAAAGAGGTTGGATGTGGATTGTCGAGTCCAACCATGCAGAGACTGTCTGCTATCGGTGTCCAGTATTTAGACGTCAGCGGAGCTGGTGGAACGCATTGGGGGCGAATCGAAGGGGCTCGGTCAGAATCTCAGGATATTCGTGCTCAGGCTGCTCAAACTTTTGCTCAATGGGGAATTTCCACTGGGCAATCATTATTGGAAGCAAAAGAAGTTTTCAGAGGTCGTCATGTTTGGGCCTCAGGTGGAGTGCGCAGTGGATTGGATGTCGCTAAGCTCTTAGCAATGGGGGCTGAAGCTGTTGGAATGGCACAACCTTTTTTGCTTGCAGCTTTAGAAAGTGAGCAGAAATTGCACAACCTAATGGATCGTTTTGAATTTGAATTGCGAGTCGCGATGTTTTGTACTGGAGTAGGTACTGTAGATGATTTTAAAATCAAAAAGGTGTGGTCATGGATTTAATCAATGACAAGTCTTTGGCGGGTGCCTTGACTTC
>CAZMVK010000032.1:0-25251 GCA_964569545.1 uncultured Bdellovibrio sp. | reverse complement strand
CTTGGCGCGACCAAGACCTGAAACCTCGACTGGCATAATGAAACGGCGAGAAACCACACTGAGCAATTCGTTGATTTCAAAGCGAGGAATTTCTATTTGCGATTTGATATGTTTTTGATTTAGATCAACGACGACCTGCCCCTGATAGGTAGAGTTGTTAATTTTTCCATTCAGATTCGAAAAATTCATGATGCCTTTATCGTATTCCAATATGCCACTGACATTGCCCAGTGAGAAATTTTCAAAGAAAACATTTTGAGTATCTAAAAGCATTTCAAATGTAGCTGCGGCAGAGTTGCCAGTGGTAGAGCCGTGCACAGCTCCCGCACCTTCTAGTTTTAAACCAGCTAAATGTTTAATGTTAGAAAGATCAAAATGATCGCTATCAAATTTAATATTAAAGCCTTTGGCGTATATGATTTCTCCACTAGAGAATCCTTTAGAGGCATTGTCGTCTTTGCCCATAGTAATTTCTGTTTTGAAATCAATTGCAGTTTTTTTAATATTGAAATCACCATGTAATTTACCTTGATCCAACATCACTATAATGTCGTGAACATTGTTACCCGAGCGCACTTCGACTTGGTCAATTTGAGAGTCGCCAGCACAATTGACGGCAAGCTCAGGCCACAGGGGCCCTTTGCAATTTAATTTTGCACCAATAAAAGCTTCGACAGGAACAGATGTTAATCCTAAACCAGAAAGTAATTGGTTCAGGTCAATCATTTTAGAGGCAAGCTCTGAACGGAGTTGCCAGTTGTTTTCACTGTTTTTTGCAATGGAAATATTTTTGATATCAAGCAGGCCAGCTTCGTTGCTTAAGCGAGCTGTTGGGATTGTCAATTCGTCATTTTTGATTTGGGCTTGAAATTGAAGATCACCAATATTGAATTGAGTAACTTTTAATTTTTCGGCTTGAAATTTAAAACCTGAAGTTAACATCTCATGGTTATCAAGTGTCAGGCGGCCAGAAGATTTTATTTCTCCGTCTAGGTTCGGAAGTGCCATGTATTGTTCAATAACTTGAGAGAGCGGCTGTAATTGCAAAAACAATTCGTAATCCAGTGTGCCCTCTGGTTTTAGATGGATCATGGCAAGATTGCTGAGGTTGCCCTTGAGGTTGAGCGTCGAACGGAACACGCCAATTTTCAAACTGGAAATATCTAAGATATTTTCGGTCATCAGAGCCTCACCCTGAATACGAAATGGCACAGGTAAAAATTCATTTTTCTGATGAGCCGACAAAGTGTTCTTTTCTATGTTTAGAACCGAATCTTTTAAATCCAACTGCAAAATCAATTTGTCTTGTCGATTTCGAATCAACAAATCTGAGGCATTGAGCTGTAGCGAGGCTTTCAATTTTTTCGATTTCAATAAAATATGTGCGGAATCAATGCCAAATCTTGTTAGCGGAAATTTATTGGTGAGTTCAAATAGTTGTTTTAATGGCAGAGGTTCTTTGTTCGAGTTGTCTTTCAGATATGGATCCAAGTCTATTTCCAACTTAGGTTCTGAAATAACCAAGCTTGAAATCATTAAGCGACCTGCTATCAATCGTAACAAATCCAAAGTGGCTTCTATCTTTTCAATACGAGCTGGTGGGATATTCCAAACAGAATTGCTCTCGACATTTTCTTTACTGCTGACATTGACTCCATAGACCTGCACTGATGGGAAGAGTAGGGTCCAATCAATTTTTTCAATCTTGAGTTGAACTGGTAATTTCTGATTTGAAATAAACTGGACTTCATTTAGTAGCCAAGATTGAATTTTTGGTTTGACGTAAAAATACAAGGCAACAGCGCTCGAGACTGAGACGACAAGAGGTAATAAAATAAAAAGAGCTCGTTTACTGATCATGCGATGTCGTCTTTCCATTCATCTAACATGGCATGTGCCGCGCGATATTGCGGACGAGCTTGTACCAAGCCCTCCAGTAATTCCAGGGCCAAGTGTTTTTGTTGCATTCCCCACAGAGCTTGAGCTCGTAGGTACTGAATTGAAAAAAAACTTTCAGCATCTTGCTGGTATTTATTTTCCAGAGGATTTAGCAACTCTAACAATTCTAGAAATTTTTTTCCACGTAAAAGGGATTCGGCAATAAGCCAATCCGCTTGTGGATTTTGCTCTTGAGAATTGTTTTGCGACTCTAATAATCTAAGGCTTGCGTCTTCATTTTCCCAAAGCAGTTGGGCGATGGCAAAGTCTGTGGCCAGCGCTGGGTTGGTTGCTGCTACCTCGTGCATCGACTGCTCAATCGCATTGAGCAGTTCTATTGTTTGCTCGTCTTTTTCTTGATGGATTGGGATGAAGACTTGATGCTTGGGACGCTTTGGTCTTTGAGTTAAAACATTTTCAGTCATGCGCTGGCGCAGAGATTCTTGGATAGATTGTATCTCATCATCTGCAGGAAACATATTGCTGAGGGTGGCGATGAGTTGTTCTTCTTCGGCGAAAAGATTTTGCGAGCGAAACATTTCTGCTTGCAACAGCAGATCACGTTTTTTGTTTTCGACGGTTACCAGTAAATTGCGTCGACGTTGTGATCGGGTTTGCGCAAGCTGAGGGAAATCCAAATCAAAAGCAGAACTACGCGCTAGCTCCGTCAATTTATTTTGCGAGTTCGCCCCTTCGATCACGGCCTGTCTTATTTCTTGATCTAGCATTGGTGAAGACAAACTGAGCGCTTCGGTAAAATGCCCCCAAGGAATTTCCGAACCGTCGTCGAATTTCTTAATAATAAAATCAACCAGAGTAGAATAAAACCCGCAGTGTAAAAAAAATGTAGCTAAACATTCGAATTCATTTTGTAGTAATTTGACGGACTCATATTTTTTTAACAAAGAATCGGCTGCAATTTCGGGTTCACGATAATGCAAAAGCAAAGTGTAAATTTCGATTTCGAATGCAGAGGTCGATCTCAACTCAGCCAAAAAATCTCCCGATAAAACAAACCAACAAAATTAACCAAAAAAACAAAGTGCCAAATCGCCCTTTAAGTAAGGCTATTATGCTGCTTTTATTTTGCTATAAAACCTAATATATCTTGAGACTTAATGTGGCGAGTTAGGACTAAAACTGGTAATAAAAAAAAGCCCTCTACGTTTTGTGAAAAAAGTAGAGGGCTTTAAAGATTTTCAGGACTAAAGTATTGTTGAACTATTCGTTAACGCGTGAAACGTAATCACCAGTCTGGGTGTCGATGCGCAACAAGTCGCCTTCGTTGATATGAAGCGGGACGTTAACAACTAGACCTGTTTCTAAGGTCGCATGTTTAGTTGCGCCAGTGACGCGATCGCCTTTAACGCCTGGGTCTGTTTGTGCCACGCGAAGGTTCACAGCTTTTGGTACATCAACTGAAACTGGACGTTCGTTGTAGAATAAAACTACAACTTGCAGGTTTTCGGTGAGGTAATTTTTTGAGTCATCAATTTCATTGGTCATGATGCAGATTTGTTCAAAGTTTTCTTGGTTCATGAAATTGTAACCATTTTCGTCTTTGTACAAGAAAGTCATATCAATATTTTGTACATCGGGAACGCCAAATCTCTCACCAGATTTAAAAGTTCTTTCAAGCAAAGAGCCAGTCAGTAAATTGCGTAACTTTGTACGAGTGAACTGATTGCCTTTTCCTGGTTTAACGTGTTGGAAATCTACGATTTGAAAAGGGCTGCCTTCAACCATTACACGCAAGCCTTTTTTAAAATCCGGAAGTTCGTACATAAATTCACCCCATTGTTTTTCAGTTGCAAATCAAGCAAACAAATTGCCCGAGGCAAAGCAAAAGGTCAAGACCAGCCGTTATTTATAGATTGGTAATAAGCTCTTCAGATTTTCGATTAATTCTCTGCAGCAAATTTTCAAGGATTCTTTTTTTACGTTCAGAGATCAAGCGCTCGCGCGAAAGCAAGGGCTGGATTGGCGTTGCTTCTTCTTCGGGCAAATCTTCTTCTAGTTGTTGAAAACGTCTGAGAACTTCCGGGTGGTCAGGGCTGCGTTTGTTGAGTTCTTGCAGAGCCGCAGTGGCGCGATCAAATGCGTTGCGCAGAATGAGAGCGTCGATCAGCGACAGTTTTCTTTCAACTTCATTTTCAGATATCAAGCTGGGTTCGTTGGCGGTGACAGTTTCTGTTTTTATTTCAGTTTTAAGAGAACTCAATTGTGCATTTTTTTCTGCGGCAGCAGCGACCGTTGCTGCGGAAAGATTTTGGTATTGAAAAATTTCTTCTTCGTAATCTTCTGCAGAAAGAGTTTCCAATTTTGCAACTGCTTTGCGGGCTTTTTCGCTGCTTGGATTTAAAAACAAAACCATTTTGAAAGCCTTAAGAGCTTCTTTCGGATTTTTTATTTGCAAAAGAGTTGTACCCAGCAACTGCAACGCCAATAAATTCTGCGGATCCAATCGTTTGGCTTCTTTGAGAATCGGCAGGGCTTGATCAAATTTAAGTTGATCCATTAGCACGCGACCCAGGGCCACGTAGCCACCAACATACCTTGGATGTTTTTGCACTCCACGAGCAGCGATTTTTTCAGCTTCTGCTAATTGTTTGTTTTCACGCAGAGCTTCAGCCAGTGGCGCGAAGACCTTGGACATCGGGTCTTTTGCCAGCAAGCGGCGATATTCGTAAATGGTCTCTTTTGAGTTTTGGGCCATACTTGATCTTTGCATTCTCTACTCACTCGTGCAAGCATGTGGGTATGTTGATTTGAGGTATCGACCCAGGCTCGCGCATCCCAGGCTGTGGGGTTTTGGAAATAATAAAAAATAAATCCTCCACCATGACCGTTAGACACGTCAGTCATGGTGTGATTTTGCTTGAAGCTAAAATGCCTTTTGCTCTGCGTATGAAAGAGCTTGGCGAGTCCATGCAATCTCTTTTAGAAAAATACAAACCTGAACAGGTCGTGATTGAAAAAATATTTTTAGGAAAAAATGCCGACAGCGCATTTAAATTGGGCCATGCGCGTGGTGTTGCTATGTATGAGTCGGCCTGCAGTGGTGCTGAAGTTATTGAATATGCGACTCGGTTGGTAAAAAAAGGAATTGCGGGTTCTGGCGGCGCTAGCAAAGAAGAGGTTCAGCAGTGTTTGCAGCGACTGCTTAAGATCCCAACAATTCAGCGTACCGATGCCTCGGATGCCTTGGCCATGGCGACTTATCATGCATATCAAAGGCTGAACCCCTTGCTTTTCAAATCAAGAAATTGTCAGATAGATTTATAAAAATCTTCAGGTATTATCGGTCTAAACCGAAAGTTCGTAAAAAATAAAAGCGCTCTAAAGGAGTCATTCATGATTGCAAGATTGCAAGGACAAGTTATCGAAGTTTCGCCAGAGTCTGCGATCATAGATGTCGCTGGAGTTGGTTATGAAGTGACTTGTTCATTGAATACTTTGTTTGATTGGCAGGCAGGGCAGTCTGTTGTTGTGTTTACTTACACGCATGTGCGCGAAGATATTTTGCAACTGTTTGGTTTCTCAACCACACGTGAAAAAGAAATGTTTACGACCTTGTTGAAGGTCAATGGCATTGGTCCAAAGATGGCCATTAATATTTTATCAGGCGCCAATGTCGATCAAATTTTATTGATGGTTGAGTCTGAAGACGTCAAAGGTCTATCGAAATTACCAAAGGTTGGTAAAAAAACAGCAGAGCAAATGGTATTAACCTTAAAAGGTAAATTGGTTTTGGCGGAAACTACAAATACAAAAAACAAAACCACAGCGGGTTTATTTTCTGCGCGCACTCCGGCGCAACAACAGTTGTCTTCTGCCTTGGTGAATTTGGGTTTTCGCCCAGCCGATGTTGATAAGGTTATTTCTGACATGCCAAAAGATATTGATTTGCAAGAAGGCTTACGACAAGGGCTTGGCGCTTTGTCATCGTTATAGTTTTCGTTGGATTATTTATATAGTATTTGAATCATTTTTTCTCGCGGAATGTTTAATCTTAAAGAGGATCTTATGGCTAAAATAATTGAAGACCAAATGTCGAGCTCTGATTTTTTTTCGCAAGAGGCTGATCGTGGCGATATCAGCAGTACCGCTTTCGAGGGCGAGAGCTCTTGGGAAAATGTTTTACGTCCTTCTTCTTTTGATGAATTTCCCGGCCAAGATCAGGTCAAAGAAAAATTAAAAGTTTTCGTACAGGCTGCGAAAGCACGCAAAGAACCTTTGGATCATGTTTTGCTTTCAGGGCCTCCGGGGTTGGGAAAAACAACATTGGCTAAAATCTTGGCGCAAGATTTGGGTGTGGATTGCAAGGTCACTTCTGCTCCTGCTCTGGATAAAAAAGGTGATTTGGCAGCATTGTTAACTTCGTTAAAACCATTTTCAGTTTTATTTATTGATGAGATTCATCGGCTCAGTCGCACGGTGGAAGAATATTTGTATACAGCAATGGAAGATTATTATCTCGATATTGTTACCGGCGAGGGCCTAGGTGCAAGATCAATGAAATTTCAACTGGTGCCATTTACTTTGGTGGGTGCAACCACCCGGGCTGGTTTGTTAAATGCGCCATTTCGAGATCGTTTTGGAATTGTTGAGCGCTTGCAATTTTATGATCGGGCGGCACTGGAGCAAATCTTAACAAGATCTGCGAGCATTTTAAATATGCCAACAGAGGGCAAAGGTTTAGCTGAGATTGCTAAACGGTCTCGAGGCACACCTCGTATTGCCAATAGATTATTAAAGCGAGTCCGTGATTATGCGCAGGTTAAAGGGCAGGGGATCATCTCAGCTGAAATTTCTCATTATGCTTTGGATCAGTTGGGTGTGGATCAATTGGGTTTGGATTTAATGGATCGTCGAATCCTCACATTGATCTCTGATAAATTTCAAGGTGGTCCTGTCGGTATTGAAACCATCTCTGCTGCATTATCAGAGGATCGTGGAACGATTGAAGAAGTTTATGAACCGTTCTTAATTCAAGAAGGTTTGATTCAAAAAACACAACGTGGTCGAATTGTCACCGATCTAGCCAAAGAACATTTGCTAGATCGATAATTTTTTTGCGGACTATTTTAATTTACGACAGCTTGGCAGGATTATTTACTTCCGGAGTTGCTGTTTCCAGAGCTCGTTGGATTGTTATTAGAGCTCGGAGGCGTTTGTTTTTTCTTCATATCTAGAACTCGACAGCGATCTACAAGATTACTCCATTTGTCTGGCAGTTTGCTGCCATCCACGACTTCTTGAACGCTCCACTCGCCAATTTGTTTGCTGTTTTTGTTTTCGTTCCACATTTTTTTGTCGATGACTACATTGCGATTTTCATCCAAAGAATAATATTCGACCCATGTTTTGGTTTTATTTTCGATATCACCTTGTTTGTTGCCTGTATAAAAGGATTTAACCAACATGTACTTTTCAAGACCTTGTTTATTACGGACCTTGAGAGCTTGGGCGTTTTCAAAATTATTATGGCTGTCGGGGTATCGGCAATCTTTATTGAGGCTGCTGCTGTTGCCATTTTTCCAATTATCCAAAGCTGCATCTTTTTTAACTACTTTTTGTAAAAATAAATTCTGCGGCGAACGTTTTAATACACAGCTTTTATCAGAATTAATAGTTAGCTGATACGAAGATTTATCAATGTTAAATGCGTAATTACCATCGCTTGATATTGCATATTGGCCATTTTTCAGATCTGAATGTGATTTGTATTTGCCAACCATTTTAAATTGACGATAATTATAATTTTTTGTAATTAAATTACCTTTTTTGTCTTTTTTAATCTCACAAGGGCTACTGGTTTTTTTATCATTTTGTTGTAAATATGTTTGATTGTAAGCACCGTTGTCAAAACCATCAGAGCTCAACGGTACCTCTACATTTTGACATGAGTTGCAGAGAACTTGTCCGCCAGTGCTTTGATAGGCAATGGCTTTGTAATCATTCATTCTTTTTTTGTAAATTTCGCAGGCCTGTTTATTGACAGGAAATTTAATAGGATCGCAGGTGTCTTTATAAAAATTTTCAATGGATGGCTGCATGTCAGAAAAATCTTTTATACTCAATGGAGTTTTGTTTTTTGAATCGTCATAACAACGATCAGACAATGTATCAGCTGGATAACGATCGACACAGGCGCCACCAAACAGTGGGCCGCAAAGATAAGAATCCTTTTTGCCACCGCAGGCAACACCGGCAGTTGAACATTTGTCACTAACCAGGTCTGCGGGCATTCCACCCACCATGCAAGTACGGTCGTAAGCATTGGCTAAAGAAATCAGTGTGGTAAAAATATTATTTTTAATTCGAGTGCTGTGCTGTTTTTCATCGTAATGATTTGTGCTCGCGACGTGATAATTACTGTTTACAGATTTTTCGAATTCAAAATACACTTGACGTATATTGCGAGTGTAAACAATTTTTAAATCTTCTGAGAGATTTTGATATTGTTCTAAGGTGATAGTGATGTTTTCAGCTCGAGCAATGTTCGAGAGTGAAAGCAATATAGCGAATAAAAACATAGCGGCTAATTTTATATTTTTAGTTTTCATAAGTTATGAATCGGTAAATTGTTGTATGAACTTAACAATTATCGGCACTGTCAAAACTATTGACAGGACTTAGGGGCTATTAACTTACTCAGTCACTCATGGACAGCATTTGTAATGGCATGAATTTCGATAGATACAGCCTTATGGCCAGCTCAAATTTGGAACAGTATTTCCATTTGTCTTATTTAGAGGTTTTATGAATCTGAACAATGCATTTAAATTGATTTTCATATTCTTGTTGTTTGTTCCTACTGTGACAATGGCTTACCCATTAATGTATGCATGTGATGAACAGGGTAAAAGTATTCTAAGCGGAAAAACTGCTGATGCCATTGTCACTTCATTTTCTGAACAAGCAAATAATATTAATTTAGAACAACTCAACAATGGTTGCCAGCTTGAATTGTCGCAAAGACATTTTTTATCATCAGGGCAGAAAATGGTAACAATTCCCGGTGAAAATACTCTTGCACGATTGGCTCAGTGCTCTGAGCGTATTCTTTATCAATCACAGACAATCGATAGCGACAAGTTTGCATTGTTTTACCCGAACAAATCAAATTACATGCCAGCTGCGACTGGTTGCAATGGTCGATTGTCATCATGTAGGCCACAAAACTTTTCAAATTTTAAAAAAGTAATTGAAGATGCTGTCATCATGCAAACAGATCCCTATGCTTTGTTGGCCGTGCATATGATGGAAAATGGCAATGTAGGAAATTTAAGTTTAGATCCAGTAGCTAAGATCAGTGTTTTAGGTTGCACTGGTAAATCATCCAATGCAGATGATGTAAATGCATTGGATTCATTTGGAACATTTCATAAATTTCAAAGCAAGATTGTCAAAAATGATATTCTGTCATCCTTGCTGCAAACATATCTCAGCAAACGGAAAATTGATTTTGATGTGAAAGAGAGCTTTTACTGTCGAAATACTGCAAGTGCTGAACTTCTGTGGGATACCGAGCCTAAAGATAACAGTTGTTGTTTGAAGCTACCATTTTTAGCTAAAGATTCAGCTGTTTTGGATTCTGCTTTAACTATTTATTTTTTAAAAAAAATGTTAGCAACACCCGCAGCAATTGATTCGCTATATAAATCAGAACCAGAGTTTCGTGTTCAAAAATTTAATGGTTTTACAAATATGATGGGCGGAGCTGAGAAAGTTCCCGCTTTTCGTTTGGGTGTTAATTTTTACCAAACGCCTGCCTATGGATATCAGGTGATGGATTATATAGCCAATGCGTTGATGCCAAGCCAAGAAATTCGTACGATGATTTCACAAGCTGAAACGCAGTTTGGTGTGACGATGAATCATTTGATATGCATTGGTAAGCCTGCTGGTAATTATCAAATTGATAGTTCTGAATATTTTGAAAAACATAAAAACAGCACGCGTTTGCAATTGTTAGCAGATAAATATCAACAAGGGCAAAAGATTAAAGACTTAACTCAACGTGAATTTTTGGTATTTACATCAGAGCTCGAGTCAGAGGCTGTGCAGGAATTATTAGGCAGACCAATGTTATCAGTTCGCAAGACATTGAATGACTTTTACCAGAGCAGTGGTATTACGCCAAAGCGTCCTAATTTATCTGTGTCTTACGTTGAATATAAAAATATTTCTGAGATTCAGTCAGATATTGCCCAGATTCCGATGGATGTTCTTACTGAAGACGTCAGGGCTTTGTTGGTAGATTATTTTTCGGATTTAATTTCAATTGGGAGTCTTAAAAAAAATATCGATGAGGATAATCAAAAAATATTTCAAATGAATGAATTTATAACTATCTGTTCATCCTTTTCTTCTTTCAGTTTAAGCTGTGCGGAATCTGGTTCCCTAGAGTCTGTAACCTATAACAAAAAATGGTCATCACTGCTCAGTGCAAATTTAGCCTTTGTTGAGCAAAAAAATGCGGTAGATCCGGCTCTTCGTTTGATGACTCAGTCAGTACAAAAAAAGCTTGCTGAATTGACTGAGAAAGCAATAAAGCTGTCGCAGTTAGATAATTTTTCTAAAAATAAAATAAATAAAATTAGAACTAAATTAAATCCACAATTTTTAAGCTCTTGGAATTATCGAGATCAACTCAATGTAAATAAAGCGCAGACTTTTGAAACATATATAGCAGACCTGGCAATTCCTAAAAATCGTGAGGACCTCGTGTCAGCCGCCAAGGTTCAGTATGATGGTCAAATTTTTTTACATAAAATGAATGTTGCAGATTACTGGGATGTTTATTTTACGCAGATTTATATTAATCGTAAAACAATAGCTCAGGCTTCTGATTATCCTTGGCGCCCGCTTTTGGATGAAGAAGTTGCGCAGATTTACAGGTTGTATAAGAAGAATCAAATTACCAACCCATAATATCGAACAAAAAGGTCTCATTGAAACCGTTCAATGTACTGACAGCGTTGACACAGATCTTCGTGTAGTTTGTTTTGCTTAAATCCCAGTAAAATATTTTGTGCGCGTGGGCTATTTAGAATTTCAGTGATATTTTTTTGCTGAATATTTCCCAGTGGAATACTGGCTTCTTTATCCAGACAGCATGGTACCACGGTGCCATCAGCTAAAATGCCAAAATGTGAAGACAGTCCATAACAAGTGCCTTTTTTTCCCAAGATTGGCAGGTTGAGATCCGGCCAAATAAATTCAGTGTCAAAATGCAAATACAGGCGATTCAGTATGTGTAAACTTTTTTGTTGTTTGATATTATTCGTTTTTTGCAGTTTTTCAAACAAGGGAATTGAGAAATGATTCTCAATGCGGCGAAGAAAATCTAGATTCGTTAGTTCCTTGTTGTCTGTCGGCGTGGTCATCACGGATGGTGACTGATGGATTTCTTGTCGAATCTCATGTTGGTCAAGGATTGCTGTGCTTTGTAAATTCCATAATCTAAAATTGATATATAAATCAGGCCTTTTGTTAAAAGCTAGTTCGGTTAACTTAAATATTTTTTCTAAATAGGGTCCGGGATCTTTATTCGGAAAATTATCGTGAAAACTGTGCAGTGAGAAATTCAATTGGCGAATCACCGGGTGTAATAAAATATCAGTGTGTTTGTCCTGTAATAAAACACCATTGCTTACAAAAAAGACGGGCAGATTGTGTACGGCACAGATTTGGATAAAACTTTGCAATTCTGGATGCGTCAGAGGTTCGCCCATCAAGTGCAGGCAAACCTGCTCAGTTAATGGGGCTATTTGTTCGATCACTCTGCGAAAAAGCTCAAGGTTCATTTTGGTTTTTGTGCGTTTGACCTCGGGACAAAAGCTACACTGAAGATTGCACACATTGCTAATCTCAACATTGATTTTATTAAATTTTCTAGCTTTGGTGGTCATTGATTATCTTCGCATTTGAGTCATTGATTCATTTAAGTCTACAAGACTTGCATATTTGCTTAGCAATAGACAAATTTAGGGCGCTTGACAAGAAGTATCAGTGCTCATTTTTAAATTCTAGAATTCATTTAAAAAAGACCTCTCAGTTCATAAATTGCAGAATAGATTTTTACTCTTTGTTGCCCCTCGGTGTCCTGTATAACAAGGCGTTGTCGATTCGCTTCGATTTTATTCAATGGTGTTGCTTTCGTAAGAAAGTATTTTTGAGATAGGTTCCAATTGTTGCTTTGGCGGGGGAGGAACTATGTGTTGTTTAGAGAGTAATTCTTGAAATTAGTTTTTAATAAAAGGTTCGTGTTTTTCTCTCAATTTCTTTCATCTGCGAATCTCAATATTTGTTGTAAGTCTATCGCTTCAGAGTCTAGAATAAATCGACAGAAATATGTGTCGCTCTAAGGTGGATTTTGGATGATCTGTTCTGTGATGCCGGCAGTGGTCTTAATTCAATGAGGTTTTATGAATTCAAAATTTCCTTTTTTCCCATTAATAGCGATTCTTTTTTCATCTGTTTTGGCTCACTCCGCTGCGGAACTTAAAAGTTTGCATGCAGTCACTCCCATTTGGCAAAAATCAAAACTACAATTTTCTGTGGCTTCGGGATTTCATGTGAATGATAAGGCTCCCAATCAGATTCAAATTCTTGGATTATCAAAGTCCCAAATTGTAAAACCAAGTTCTGTTGAAAAACAAAAAATCGAATTTTCATTGGATGGAATTAACGCCAAAAGCAAAATCAAGGCATCAGTTTACGTCTGTGATGACGCCTTGACTGTGTGTGAAGAGCGCAGATGGACCTTTGATCATCTTGGGATCAGCTTTGATGAAAAACAAAAGACTAAACAATCCGAGACAAATTTAGCTGTTAAAAAAGAAAATCTACCAAATTTGAAAAAGATCGCTGAACATTTAGATCAAGCTTTGGATAAAAAAAGTATTGGCCTTAAAGACGAAAACGATTTTTATTTGAACTCCTTTAAGACGGCGCAAAAAAAATGCCATGGCGACAGTAAAATAATTTTAGAGTTCTCAGCAAGATGGTGTCCAAGCTGTATGCGTCTTGAACAAGATGTCTGGGCCGCCAGCGAGTTCAAAAATGTTTTAACAAAATTCATCAAAGTCAAAATGGACTCTGATGTTTTCGCAACAGGCGAAATCAAAAGCTTTTATCAAGTTCAAGGAATCCCGACGACATTCATGTTAAATTGTCAGGGTGATGTTTTACAAACTTTTGTCGACTATCAAAATCCCCAACAATTTTTGCTGACTCTGAATCAAATCTCAAAACAAAAACATATGCAAAACCAAACACAGTTAGAAAAAAAAGCTAATAAAGGTGATTTGGTGTCAGCCGAAATCTTAGCTAAACGGAATGCAATGTTGGGGACGTACTCGCAAGCATTGGTTTGGTATCAAAAGATTCCACAGGCTGAAAACCAAATTGAATATTGGTGGTCACGTATTGGTGAACAAAACAATAAATTAGAAGAGACCGAGGCTTTAACGGCAGATCAGTCTGCAGAGCTCAACAAGGCTTTGGTGCTTTCGTTGCAGTCAGCTCTTTTGAAATTTCCGGAAAACCCATCCAGTTTTGACTGGCTGGAGCAATTGGCTGAAAAAACGTCGGATAAAAAATATTCTCAATGGGCAGTTGATTTAGGCAATAAAATTTTGGCAGATAAAAAATTACTGAATCAGTTTAAGCAGGCTGAATTTATGGGTGATGCCTTGGGGTTTGAGGTGTTAAAGATTTATGAATCCCAAGCCACGGCACTTGAAAGATTGGATAAAAATTCAGAAGCACTCTCTGTATGGAAAAAAGCCGCCGAAGAAGCAAAAAAACTTGGAGTGCATGAAAATAAAAACGGTGTTTTTTACCGTCATTTAACCGTGTTCAAAAACGCAGAACAAACGCAGATTATAACGGATTTCTTCTTGAAAAATCTTTCTTTGTATCCTGAGGATCCTGAACTGCAAAGACGCTATGCTAAATTTTTATTAGAACAAAAAGATTTTAAAATGGCAGAGCAAATGTCTTATAAATCACTTTTGAATTCTTATGGCCGTAACGAGATTTATGCCGCAACTATTTACTCTAAGGCTCTGGCTCAACAGGGCAAGTTCGAAGATGCTAAAAACACATTGTTACAGTTGAAAACGCGAGAAAATGTAAATGAGTCTTCGCAAAAACTTATTGATGAAGGTTTGTCAGCTGTTGATAAGATTCGCGCAGCGCAAAAATAACTTTCTTTGTGAGTAAACAATGCTAGGATTGTCGTTAATAACATCAACTTACATAAATGGAGTTTTATATGGCAGAAGATTTAAAAGCAGAAATTGAACGTTTAAAAGCAGAAAATGAAGCGCTTAAAAATAAAACACCGGCTCGTGGAACCTTATCTATGAAGGTCAGCGAAAAAGGTGCTCTTTCAGTTTATGGTATGGGTCGATTTCCTGTGACTTTATACAAAGAGCAATGGCTTAAGCTTCTTGGGATTTCAGAAGAGATCAAAAAATTTATTCAAGAAAACGATGATCGTTTAAAAGTAAAAGATTGATTTAAACGGTTATTAAAAAGCGACTTTGTCCTCGAGGGTTACTTGCCCTCGAGCTGTTGTTGCAATCCAAAATCAGTAAATGCTTTGGCTTCTTCTTGCACCTTTTTAAATATCGCCTCACCAGTTTTATCTTTTTTTGTTAGTGGATGAAACACATGGTATTGTACGGCTGCATTGGCAAATGAAAACGGTGTGATGCCTTTTAATTGCAATCTGTAATCAATGTCTGAATCCTCGCCAGTTCCTGCGCCCTCGTAACGCCAGTCAAAACCGTTAACTGACAGCAGGTCTTCTTTATAAGCAGAAAAATTACAACCAACCAGGCCGCGTTCTTTATTGTTAATTAAACGTCGTAGCCACTGGGATTTAATATAAATTCCTTTGGGGCCATTGTTGTCTTTCTTGTATGAGCCTGCAGGGATGATCCACCACAAATTATTTTCGATAAAATGATTTTGAATCATTTCCGGAGTCAATTTGGCAGACAGCCATGGTACCAATTCCATACGTCGACCGCTGAGAACTTTTTTGTTCTGTTTATTTTGATTATGTTCGTTAACGAATTCTGGATGAGGCAGGCAATCTTGATCGATAAAAATAATATATTCACTGTGTGAATGATGGATGGCCCAATTGAGCATTCTATTTTTGCGAAAGCCTTTGTCGTCATGCCACAAATGCATTGCTGGGATCGGCAAATCTTCTAATGTTTTTTGAATATGCTCGACGATATCGGGACGAGATCCATCATCGCTAATAATAAGCTCAAAATCATGAGTGCTTTGATTTAAAACTGCTGCAATCATCAAATCAAAAAATCTGCGATTGTTATAGAACGCAATCGATAAAGAGATTGGCCACAGCTGCTTACTTGTTGTGCTCATGCCAGTGGTTAGACTCTTTTTTTGATGGGCTTTGTTTGTATAAATTTTTACCATAGTTAATATTGCTACCTAATTATTGCTCGCCAGGCAACCCATCATCTTCGGGCTTTTGCTCAAAAGATTCGGGGCACTTTCTAGATTCTTCTGTCGAATATTTTGGAGCAAGGCCCCAACGTGCGAGAAGTGAGTCATTAGGATTTGTCGAAGTTTTTCCATTCAAAATATTTTTTGCAAAGTCGCTGGTTTTGATACTCAAATTTTCATTAAGTTGAATGTTTTCACACATTGTTAAATCTTCAGCAATCATTTCGGCTTTTGTATTCATCGAAGACATTTTGCTGCTTTTCATTTTGGCAAGATTGTACATCCATGTCTGAATAACAGAGTCTCGTCCCGGTGTTGAATAATCATCAAAGGCTTTTGCATTCATACAACCAGGGTTTTGTAATTTATAAGCCTCACCTTGAGTGATAGCCTCATTGCGCGCCTGAATTTGCTGGCATATGTCAGCTGCCAAACGATTGCGTGCAGATTGAATATCTTCTTTTGAAAGAGCTAATTTATTTTGCACAATATTTTTCCACTCAGTCGCCAAGGATTTGCTGGTATCAAGCAATTCATCTTGTTCCCCATGTGTGCGTACAAAATTATATTGTTCGAGAGAATAACCAGGGAGATTTTCAACCGGAGTATTGATTTGATCTGGATGTTTCCAGCGTCTCATGCCGTGAATTGCTGGGTCAAATGGATGCGAAACCAAATCAGTTTTTGTGTTTAATATTCTAAGACCTTCTGGTTGTGAAGATCCAATCATGTGCAAGACGCCCGTCTCATCCAAGTGATGAAGCATTTCTGCGTGAGTAGGTTCGCGCAACCAAACCACACCTGGGGTCATATTTTGTCTGTTAATTGCAATCGGGTAGGTATCATCTCCAAGAGATTTTGCGTGACCGTAATCGCGAATAATTTTGACCATAAAGAATTTTATTTTTTCAACAGGATCTGCAATCTTATCAGCCACTGTGTTTTTATTTGTGATCAGCATATTTTTTTCTTTATTCTGTAAAAAGAAGGGCAGACTGTTTTCATAAGAAAAAATAGCACGTAGATAATATACGGCATCAGCACAATCTGTAGGAATTCCGGCCCATTTCCCTTTAACAAAAAAATCCGTGGTGACTGTGTTTTCAATCCATTCAGAATAGCGTGTTTCCCAGGCGTCATCCCATTTGTTGGTATCTTTCCAAACTGCAGCTTGTGACGGATGGCTAACGATCGTGGTCACAGCAAAAATGCAAGCGAATGTGCTCAGGATAGCAAATTGAGGCTGTTTTAATTTTAGTGTGAATTTTGTTTTTAATTGCAGTGTTAATCTTTTTGACAGTGACAAAATAGAGCTCATATTTTCATGAGTTTTTCTATTAGGAACAGAACTTGAATCATTACTGCCAATAAAAGAATTCAGCATCTTAGCCTCCAAAGCGCGGTTGTATTAAGAAAATATCTGTAAGTGATATCAGCTAACTGCAATTCTCACGCTTGGAGATTTCATATTTATGCTATTTTTTTAATTTGATCTAATCTATCACGCATTTCTTTGTTGTCTGTTGCCAGCTTTTGATTTTCTTGTGACAGTTGAACCATTTTCTTTTTCAACATATTCACTTCTTCAATCAATTGCGGTGGAATTCCACCGCCAGAGCTTTGTGCATTTTGAATTAATTTTTCAGTTTCAGCGCTCAGGCCGACGTTGCCTGCCGCGGCAGTGCTGCCGGTAGCGCCTTTGGCTAACTGTTCTTCTAAATTGTCAGGAATGACCATTTCTGGATCAAATTTATCAAAACGAAGTGTTCCTTCGGCTTCCATTTTGCGAATTTCTGCAAACAGTTTCATGATACCAGTGGAAGTTTCAGCAGGAGTTGGTTTTTTTGCAGACAAAGTTTCTTCAACGGTTTTCTTCTCTTTAAAAGTAAGAACTTTCATGAAAACTTCAGCTTTGTCTGGTGGCAATCCGCCAACGATCATCGCTAATTGCAAGCCAGGAATATGCGGAAAAATTTCAGCCAAATAGGACGGATTCCAAGATAAAATCTTGTCAATACTCAACAATCTTTTGCGAATTTCAACACTCCAATTGGGGCTCTCATCGCCGATCATTTTCAAAAACTTTTCTTGTTTGTCTTTGCCCATGGTTTCGATCAAATTTAACAGTTGAACAAAACCACCTTTTTTACGGTACCGATCAATCATGCTCATTGAGATATTCCCTTCATTAATATGAATGACAATTGTCATAGATGGTTTCGGTCGAATGATTGTTTTTCTTCACCCCACCAAGGTCCAGAACCTATATTAAGATGAGGACGCAGTCTAAAGACTGAAATAGTGTTATAAATTTTTGTAAAGCCGAAGAGCTTTATCGCGTTGTTCGCTATGATCTACAATAGGTCTAGGATAATTCCATTGGCTTCGGTCGGCATTTGCTGAATGCAAAATTTTTGCGGTTGCGGTTTTTAGCTCCGGGATATATTTTTTTATGTAAAGACCGTCTTTATCAAATTTTTCACTCTGAAGCCATGGATTGAAAATTCGAAAATAAGGTTGTGGATCACATCCTGTCGATGCTGCCCACTGCCAGCCGCCATTGTTAGCGGCCAAATCGCCATCTAACAAGGTCTCCATAAAATATTTTTCACCCCAGCGCCAATCGATCAAAAGATCTTTCGTCAAAAATGAAGCGACAATCATTCGAACGCGGTTGTGCATCCAGCCAGTTTGTTTTAATTCACGCATGCCGGCATCGACGATAGGAAAGCCAGTTTTTCCTTCTTTCCAAAGCTCAAACCACTGTTTGTTGTTTTGCCATTTTATTGCTTCGTATTTTTGCAAGAAAGACTGATGTTCAACTCGTGGTTGATGCCAAAGAATAGAGTAATAAAATTCTCTCCAAACGATTTCTTTAAGAAATTGTACACAGCCAGCCTCTTGCTCTGTGGCTAAAAAATCAGTTTGTTGCAGGGACAGGTAATATATAATCTGAGACGAGCTAATGCTGCCATTTTTTAAAAACATAGACAATTTCGAAGTGCCTTCAATGATTGGCAGGTCGCGATCATCTTTGTAGGTAGCTATTTTGTTTTTAAATGTTTTTAGTTTCGCAAAAGCAATCGCCGAGCCAGCTTCGGGAATAGGAATTGTTACCCTTATATTATTTTTTTTAATAAATGAATCTAGAGAGTCCGTAAACGGAAACTCATTTTTAACAAATAAACTGCGCCATTGGATACGAAATGTACTTTCAAATTTATTTTGTTCCAGATCGGCATAATATTTTTCGATACCTTTATTGCTTGATATTCGATTTTGAATTTCTTTTGTTTTAAGCAAAGAAAACCATTTTTTCGCATAGGGAGTATATATTTGATAAAAATCATTTTCTTTTTCAGATTTTAATACTTCGTGAGGTTCGAAAATCAAATGATCTCTTTTTTGAACAGTTTCGATTTGATAACTTTTTAAAAATAATTCAATTTTTTGATCACGTTGTCTAGCAAAAGGTTCGTAATCATTGTTCCAAGAAATTGTATTTGGATATGAAATAGAACTTTTTTTTAAATAGCCAAGCAGTTTGTCAAAAGCCTGATCGGGTAAACTATCTATAACTAAAAGATCTCCGCCTTGTGCTTTTAACTCAGATTTTAAGGAGCTTAATGTATTTAAAAAAAAAGCGAAGCGATTGTGTGAAAAATCGCTTCGTTTTAAAAAATTCGAATCAAAACAAAAAATTCCAAGAACTCGACCGTTATTTATTTTCCAGTTTTCGCGTAACGCTGGGTTGCCAAAAACTCTTAAATCACGACGGAACCAATGGATTCCATAGGAACTTATGCTTTTATGATCATCTTTAGTATTTGTCATAAATTAAATCAGTTGTATCAAAACCTTTATTTTCTAATGTTGTTAATATTTGTTGTAAAAGTTCTTTGTCCATAGGTGCTACTCTGGATAAAATAAACAATGATTTTTTACCTGGTCCGCTGACAACTGCCCATTGATAATTTTGATCTAGTTCCGTAATCCAATAATCACCGCGTGCGAAAAAGTTAAAACGTACTTTGAGTTTAGCAGGAACGGCCGGATCAACGATTGTAGCCGTTCCTTCTATATCCGAAATTGTATTGTCGCTATGGTGGCAAACGTTGTGTACTGAAATGCTTTCTGCATTTATAATTTGATACTCAGCAGTCGAGTATTCACAACCTCGTTGAAAGAAATTGGGTGAATGAGCAATTTCATACCACGAACCAACGTAGCGAGTGATATCTACGGTGCTGACTACTTCTGGATCGGTTTTGCTATTGAATGTGAAAGCATTTGCAGTGCACATAAAAGCAGAGAAAAGAAAAATCGTAATCGCAGCTCGTGGTTTGATAAAATAAGTCATTGTGAACTCCTTGTTTGTGAACTCATCTCAAAAACACAGATTGAACTTATAACAGCTGTGTCCAACTGTACCTCGATTAAAAACAATTTTCTCAATCGAGTCATTTTTGACATGAATTGCAGTTAACTAATCATATTGTACTTGTTTTGTATAGAATATTCTATACAAATAAGGGAGGTGGAAAATTACTTGAAAGGATTGCGCATGAGCTCTGTTTATTCAATACGACAAGTGATTGATTTGACAGGCCTAAGTGAATACACGTTACGAGGCTGGGAGCTGCGCTATGAATTGTTTAAGCCGAAACGAACCAGCTCGGGGCGTCGTCTCTACTCCTCACAAGACCTGATGAAAGCCAAAGCACTTAAAGATTTGGTCGAGCAAGGTTTTAAAATTGGAGATATAGCCGGCAAGAGTTATGCAGAATTAAGGCATATCTTAGGTCGACATGTTGATTTGTCCACCTCGCATTCAGAAATATTGCCAATAATGGATCGACAAATATTAAAAGTTATGGATTTGGTCATTCAGTATGATTGGGATAATGTGAATCAGATTGTAATAACCAATCGTAAAAAAAATAAAGATTTGAGCTTTATTTTTGATTTTGTTTTGCCTTTGCTTAAGCATGTAAATCAAATGATAGAACAAGGCCGTCTTGGTATTGCTCAGGAACATATTTTGACGGCAATTTTAAGAGCAGAAATACTGGCAATTAAAAAACAATCTATTTCTAAAAAAACAAAAATGCGACTGGTTATGGCCGCACCCGAGGGAGATTTTCATGAGCTGGGATTGATTATTGCGTCAGTGATTGCTGCGCATTTTTCGGTATGTATGTTGTATTTAGGAGCAAATTTACCATGTCGTGAGCTTTGTGAAGCCAGTTTTCAATTTGCTGCCTCTCATGTGTTGCTGGTTGCAACTTATCAAAATAAAAAAGATAAAAATATATTTCAATACACTCATTTTCTTGAGAAAAATTTAGACAAAAAAATAACAATTTGGTTGGCTGGCCCAGGTTTTGCGCACAATCAAATTGCATTGCAAAGAAATAATAAAATATTTATGAACTTCAATGAGTTCGAAAAAACTGTCAAAGAAATTTCACAAATTTAATGAAAATGCTATCGTATAAATAAATACAGTTTAAATGATCTTCAAAAAAATTTTTAATAGATTGGTTCTGTGGCTTTAGTTAATTCAGAATTCGGTATGATTCGTATCGAAAGATAGCTACCAGTGACTGGGAAAATGGTGGCCTACGTTTAATAATAACGTCCATCTTTGCATTGATTTTTTATATAAACTGACAATATTTCGAAAAGTATTAGATTTTCTTTATGACAGCAATCGCTATTCACAAACTCTTGATAAATCAATTTTAACTAACTTCACTATCTTGACCAACGTCTTTGCAACAGAAAAACAACCGAACGTCCAAGGCTGGTATTGATTGGTGAACCAATAAGACTTTGGTCACTATAACTGACGGTCGAGGACCAGTCGTCATTATGTAAATAACTAAGACTAGCTAACAGTGTTCCATATCTTTCTAAATTTCCGGATTGAGAATTGATAATAATTGGATCTTCATAAGTCCAGGTAGCCAGGGTACCAATTCTCCATTTTTCAATATTATAACCCAAACCAAATGAAAGATTGCCACCCCAGCCTGGCGTGATCAAACCATCGACCTGCGAGTTATGAACTGTTTTCGAAAAGGAACGATGAATATCTAATGTCGATACAAAATCAAATTGTTGAATTACTTTACTGAGGTGAGTTCCCAGACCTAAGGCCCAGAATCCTTGCCCAAAACTATCCAGCCCCCCATCTTCGGACTCGGCTTTGGTTTTTCCAAGAGGAGCCGTTAGCGTGAGAAAGGCAATGCCTTTAGGGCGCCACGGATGATAATCCCAATCAGTTAAATATTCATAACCTAATGTAGTGTTCAAATCGCCCAAGCCACTTTTTTTCTGATGAAATTTTTCACGCTGAGTGATCGGCAAGGCAAGGCCAGCTTGCCATCGATCAGCGAAAATATGTGAGCCTTCGATTTTCAAAGTCTCGCTGACCTGATGTTGATCGGCAACTCGCCAAACACCATCACCATCAACAGAGTCAACTGTGACCTGATTGTGTGACCAAGATGAAGAGACTTGAGCCTTGTTATCTCCTGTAATAAGACTTGAGTTGCCAGCGCCACCACCACAACAGGCGGCAGCCAACGCCGTAATTGGTGTCAACAATGAAAAAATAAAGAGCATTAAATATTTAAGGAGTGTCCTCATTGGATCGCCTTAGAAAGTAATATCATCGACGACTTCATCAACAGCTGTATCATTTAACAAACGAAACTTTATTTGCCACGGACCGGGCATAGTAAAAAAAACTTCGTCAACTTGGTAGGTTCCTATGCCAATTCTCTGTACGCTAGTTGGCGAGGATCCATGATTCATGCCAGGCATCCACAAGACAACCTGCGGATTTGAATTCAAATCTACTGTTTCAATAAACTGATCCAATTCAGAAAACTTGTAAACACGTAAAATCATGGAGCCGGTTTCATCTTCTGTTGGTCTTTTTTTCCAGCTCCATGACAGACAATAATTTTTACTGCTCCATTTTAAAGTACAATTATAATTTGTTGTTTCTTGTTTGTGCTCGGCGGATTTGTTGTTGGCATCGTTTGAATTAACATAGGTGGGTTTTGCACAAGCAGAAAGAATCAATAAGAAAATGAAGGTGAACTTTCTTGAATTCAAAGAAAGTATAGTTGCAAATATATAAGAAAAACAGGCTATTTCTTTTAAATTAGGAATCATTTTATAATTAAATTTATGTCTCAATTAAAATCTCCACGAGGTATCGAGCAACCTAATGTTCGGCCCTCGGGTGTTCGCACTGGTTTGTTGTCATGTATATCAGTCAGAGCTTCGCGTAAATATTTTTTGTGAGATTCAGCAAAATTATTGCTATCTGATACGCCGCCTTGATAGGCGATTTTGCCATCGGCCAAAACAACAAAAACATGTGGAGTTTTAAGTGCTTTAAAGTCATCAGCGATTTTGTTTTCATCATCTTGAATGATAGGAATAGGCAATTTAGAATTCGCAAAATATTCTTTTGATTTTTCAATCGATTCGTCTTTATTAGAATGAACAGCCACAAAATTAAATTCAGGAAAATCTTTTGAGAGTTGAGTTATTTCGCCAACATGACTATTCGAACAGGGACATTTTGCAGAGAGAAAAACAACCACAAGGCCTTTTTTGTTAACACTATGAATAGAGATTTTTTTTCCAGAAGAAAGCTCGGCTCCGTCGAATGCATTTTTAGGCAAAGCCAGCGACTGGCTTGAAACAAAGAGAATAAGAATTGAAATTCCTTTTAGAAAAAAATAATTGAAGCTGTTTTTTTGATTTTGTTGATTGTGAGTCTGTTGATTGTGAGTCATTGTGTCCCGCCCTGGTTGTTGGTTTCGCAGTTGTTCAAATCTTAAAAAGCTCGAGAAAAACTATATTAAAAGATTCCCTTGGTCTATTCCTTATTGTTCTTCGTGGGTAATGATCTGGATCATCTAGTAACTCTACTGAAATATTTTAAAATAAAGACACTGCAGGCAAATATAATTGAAAAGAGATGAGCTTTCAATCTGATCTTGAGAATCTGCCTACCCCGCAACCGAATGTTGCACTTTATCTTCTTTCGTGCAAAAGAAGGGTTTATTTAATACAAAGATCAAAGTTTATTAGGAGGCTATAAGTATGTTTACCAAGAATCAAAAGATCTGTTTCGACTAAACATACTTATAGCCTCCTTAATAACATTGGTAAAGCCGCTGCTTGTTTGATTTTTTTGAGTTGTTGAGGTTTTGTTTTGACAAGAAACAGTCTTTTTTTATCAAACATAAAATTGTATCTAGCCGAGCCATTTCGTTTCCTGAATGATATTGGGGGTTCAGAAAAAGACAAGCTGACTTGGTTGATACGTTTGCGTTGGTTAGCTATAGTCATTTTTTCTATATTATCAGTGCCGGCGTATATTTTTGATTTTTTAGGCCGACAATCCATTCTAATATATATCGGTTCATTAGCTATGTTATCGGTTTTTAATTTGCTAGTGCAATTATCTTGGTTGCAGCCAAAAATGAAACCAAGTCCTTATTTTGTTTGTTTTCAATTGGCGATTGATTTGTTTTGTCTATCTACATTGTTGTTGATCTCAGGCGGTTATGAAAATCCATTCATTCCCTTGTTCTTTTTTCATGCAGCATTGGGTGGTCTTTTAATTAGCGGAAATCTTTCGTTAATTTATTTATTTTTAGCTCACTTGCTTTTGGCTTTTATTCAAATGGAAAGCTGGTTGGCCAACATCGCCATCCCGATCGTTCCCCAGCAACAACTAATCAATCATTTTTTTGCCGATCATTTGTTATTGTTTATTTTTTGGTTTGCATTACGATCAGTTGGTCGTTATTTCGAAAAGCAGATTCAATATCAAGTCAGTCTGCAGTCTCGTGATCATATTCAAAATGAAAAACGTGACAGGTTGAAAGCGTTAGGAGCTTTGGCCGCCGGATTTTCGCATGAATTTGCAAGTCCTTTATCGACTGCAAAAATTCGACTATCTAGAATGGAACGTCAATTGCAAAAAATCACTAAAAAAAACACTGTCGTTGAGTTTGTATTCGATGAGCAGGCAGTCCACGTTTTGACCAGTGACTTGTCCCAAGCCCTTTCGGCAGTGGATCAGTGTGAAATGATTTTGCGACAAATGAATTCATCGCAATTAGATATTCGTAGCTTTCAAATTCAAAAAGTTTTGTTGGGAGAGATGCTAAGAAATATTTGTCAGGTCTGGCAGGATGAGCACTTGCTGGCGGATCTTCAGATCGATATTTCGTTTGACGCTGAAGCGCAGATCTCATCTTTAAACTTTGCACAAGTGGTGCTAAATCTTTTGGATAATGCTTACGAAGCTTGTCCTGAGGGCAAAATATCAGTCACACTTGGTCAAGTTGGTGATTCCTGTTGCCTGGAGATTTTAGATGCAGGCACGGGGTTTTCAAATAATATTTTATCTCGTGTCGGCGAGCCTTTTGTTACTGAAAAAAGCAATGGCACAGGTTTGGGCTTGTATGTGACGGATTTATTTATGCAGTCTGTGTCTGGGAGTATGCGACTTAAGAATACTGAAAAAGGGGCCTGCGTTTCTTTGTTATGGCCTGTTGTTGAGGCTGTTCATGAAGCCTAATGTTCTATTGTTAGATGATGATGTTCGACTACTGGAAAGCTTGTCTTGTGAGTTTTTCGATCATGGTTATCAAGTTTGTCAGTGTCAACGCATTGCTGATATTCCCAAGGATCAAGTTTTTATGTATGCCGTGATCGACATGCGCCTAGTTGGTGAGTTTGGCATAGAAGCTATTGAGAAATTGAAAAATA
>CAZMVK010000031.1:1850-25307 GCA_964569545.1 uncultured Bdellovibrio sp. | reverse complement strand
GTGTACAAGTATTTGCAGTACAGACTCCATTTTGAAGATTGTAACCAGAACTGCAGCTACTCAGAACGCAACTGCCGTATGCAGAACCTGCTGCATTACAAGTCTTCTGTCCACTCCCGTTAGTACCCGTACAATTTTCGACTGTATTTGCAGCGCAGCCAATTTTGCAAGTTCCGTTTTGAAGATGGAACCCCGGCTGGCATGACTTCAAAATACAACTACCAGTGAAAGCAGTTCCTACATCATTACATGTCCGAGTCCCCAAGCCAGCTCCTGATGCTGAGCATTCATAGACAGTATTCGGTTCACAAATATTTCTAATACATACTGATCCATTAGTAAAGCGTCCGGATTCATTACAAAATTTATGGCCTTTTATGCCTTGATATGTACAAGCAACAACCGAGTTTGGAGCGCATTCTAGAGCGCTACTTGAACTGCCTACCATCAATATTGAAAAAGTAAAAAATAATATCAAATCAATAAAGTAGTTTTTTTTTTGATTAGTGTTCATTATCGATAGACTTTCTATGATTGGTTTTTTAATGAATTATTATCAATGTCACACGATTCTTTTGAAACCATACCTTTTGACTCAAAATACTGATTTATAGCTTCACTAAGATCGCGAAAAAAATCAGTCTTTCGAAATTGAATTTTACGTTGAGGGCATTGATTGTTGATATTTTTAAAATATTCAATGAGATTATGAATGGGACCAGCCACCTTATGTGAAAATCTAATTCCCGTAAAAACCAAGATAAGACTGGAAACAATTGCAACGCCAGCCGTAACTAAATTCATCAAAATCTGAAGGCGATTTACAATGTCAAAATAAGGATGATTCTCAGGAAATCCGTACCCCAAACCGATCTCATGAGCTTTATAGAAAAAAAGTGTATTTGCAAAAAATAGAAATGTAACAATAAGAACAGAGTTAAACAAACAAAATTTTAAAAACTCCGTTTGAAAATAGGGGTTTATAAAATAACGATTTCGCAAATTCTTATTAAATTCTTTTTTTATTTTATTCATAAGTTAATTGTATAAATTCTTTTTATAATCTCAATTAATTTATAAACTCACATCTAATTCTAGATCTAGGTCTAGGTCTAGGTCTAGATCTAGGTCTAGGTCTAGGTCTAGGTCTAGGTCTAGCATAAATACTCAAGAAAACTTCTAAAGAGAAGCAGATATCTCCTCAACTTATTAAAAGTAAATATTCACAAATTTAATTATAAAATCGAAAAACCATTAATTCCAAATAGTAAAATAACAAATTTAACTAAAAATGCCTGCGCTGAAGGAGTAAGATCAAATAAAACACCCCTCGTCACGCTATTCAACGGTGACGGACTTTGCCAGATTTCTTGGCTGATCCACATCGTAACCTAAGCTGCTCGCCAAATGAAAAGCCATCAACTGTAACGGCACCACGGACAAGATTGGGTTTGTTGTCCAATGTGCCGGTGGCAACGAAAGATATCGATCCGAAACATTTTTCAGCCTTATGTTGTCGCCAGTACCAATGGAAATTATTATTCCACCACGAGCTTTTGCTTCCTCTAAATTACTGACTGTCTTTTCAAACAACTCATCACTTGGAGCCACCATCACAATAGCCATACGTTGATCAATCAACGCCAATGGCCCATGCTTCATTTCACCAGCGGCATAACCTTCGGCATGCAGATAGGCTAGCTCTTTTAATTTCAAAGCACCTTCCATCGCGATCGGATAACTGACTCCTCGACCCATATACAAAAAGCCTTTGAACTCTTTCAGGGATTCAGAAGCTTCGGTAAAATATTTGTCATAAGCCAAGACAACTTCCATTTGCGCAGGCAATTTCATCAGGGCTTCGATGTGTTCTTTTTCTTTTTCAACTGAAAGAACACCTTGTGCTTTGGCAAAAGCCAAAGCGAATACATTCATCACTGTCAGCGTACTAACAAAAGCTTTTGTGCTTGCCACACCGATCTCTGGGCCCGAATTCATATACATGTGTCCATGCGCTTCACGATCGATTGACGAATTTTTCACGTTGCAAATCGATAATGTCATGCAGCCTTTTTCTTTAGCTAAACGAATTGCCGCCAAGGTGTCAGCCGTTTCCCCACTCTGAGAAATGGTCACGACCAGTGTGTTTTTCTTTAATACCGGGTGACGGTAACGAAACTCACTGGCGATATCGACCTCTACCGGAATTTTCGCTAAACTCTCAAGCAAATATTTTCCCACCTGGCCAGCATAAAAACTGGTACCACATGCGATGATAAATACTTTTTCGATAGATTTAAAAACTGACAATGTTTTTTGCCAATCCTGTTCTGAGTTTAAATTTTCCAAATCATTTGGTGACGTGCCATCAAAACCCAGATTGTGAAGAGCTACCTGCATTTTTTGCGTTTGCAAATGAGGTGTCATCGCCGAAGCAACAGCTTGTGGCTGTTCATAGATCTCTTTCAACATATAATGCGAATAACCTTTTTTCTCGACCAGGTCCGCACTCCAATTTAGTTCAACAATTTTTTTAGTGATTGGTTTTCCTTCAGCAGTAAAGCAATGAACTCCCTCTGCATTTACCAATACAATTTCGCGGTCATCTAAATAAATATATTTTTTAGTGTACTGCAAAGCTGCCTGAACATCGCTGACAACAAAATACTGTTTGTCTCCCAAACCCACAACCAATGGCGGACCATCTTTAAATGCCACCAATTGATCCGGTTGTTTATCCCAAATCACAAGGATGGAAAAAGCACCTCGCAGTTTTTGCAAAACAACTTGTACAGATTTAAATAAATCTTTTTGAATCTCGACTTCTTCAGCAATCAAATGAGCGACCAACTCTGAATCCGTATCTGACGTTATATCCGCACCACGAGCCAAAAGCTCTTCGCGAATCTCCATGTAATTTTCAATAATTCCATTATGCACCAAGCTGATTCCACCAACTTGATGTGGATGGGCATTACGCACAGATGGCACACCATGAGTCGCCCAACGAGTGTGACCAATTCCCAAATGTCCGTTGAAGGTTTCATTTTGCAGAATGCTCTCTAAATTTTTTAATTTACCTTCTGCACGAATACGTTTGAGATGTCCATCGTGCAAAATCGCAACACCCGCGCTATCATAACCGCGGTATTCTAATTTTTTTAAGCCATTAATAATCACATCTTTAGGGTTTTGCGGACCGTAATAACCAACTATTCCACACATGTTCTATTTTCCTTTGACATAATTTTCTTTGATATATTGTTTTCCACGAGCCACTGCCAAGGCCTTGTCTGGCACATTCTTCGTGATCGTTGAACCCGAAGCCACGACCGCATCTGCCCCGATTGTCACTGGAGCAATAAATTGGCTGTCGCTACCGATAAAGGCTCGATCACCAATCACAGTTTTGTACTTCTTTTTGTCCACAGCATAATTGCAGGTGATTGTTCCACAACCTATATTTACCTCTTCGCCAATTTCCGCATCACCTAAATAACTGAGGTGACCGGCTTTTGATTTTTTACCGAATTTAACTTTTTTCATTTCAACAAAATTTCCGACATGAGCTTCTTCACCAATGATGGTCTCAGGACGCAAACGTGCAAATGGTCCTACCGATGCACGAGCTTGCAATTCTGATTTTTCAATGTAGGTATTCGCACGGATCTGCACACCCTCGCCAACCACGGCATCAACCAAATAACAATTTGGTTCAATCGAAGTAAATGCACCAATCTTAGTTTGCCCACGAATATAAACATTCGGATATATAACCACACCAGCATCGATCTGCACCGAGTCTTCAATATATACAGTTGTCGGATCGATAATTAAAACTCCAGCCTCCATCAGACGTTTTGCTTTACGACGAAAAACCAAACGAGTAGCGTAGGCAAGTTCTTGTTGATTATTAACTCCAACAGAAACTTTTTTATTCCCTTTGATAGCATCCACTTTTAGTTGATGACTGAGACTGACTGAAATCAAATCAGTTAAATAAAATTCTTTTTTCAAATTATTATTTTTGATCATTGGTAAAAATTCAGAAAGCACATCGGCTCTCACAATATAAATACCCGTATTGACCTCGCGAATTTTCAGAGTCTCTGCAGAAGCATCTTTAGCTTCAACAATAGCTGCCAATGAACCCTTGTGACGAACAATGCGGCCGAACTCGCGTGGATTTTTTAATTCAGCCGTAACCACCGCCAAATCCAATTTCCGAGTTTGAAATTCAGTGATAAATTGTTTGATATCTTCGGCTTCGATCAATGGGTGATCACCATTTAAAATGACAACATCACCTTCGATGGTATCTGGCTGTGCCGAGCGTACCGCATCTGCAGTTCCTAACTGCTGTGCTTGTACATAGATATGAACACCAAAAGATTCCAAAACTGTTTTGACTAAATTCAAACCGTGTCCAGCAACAACACGTACATCCTCGACACCCGCCGCACGACAAGCATTGATTACATTTTCGATCATCGCTTTACCCGCGACTGGATGCAAAACCTTGGGTAAAGGTGAAACCATTCTTGTGCCTTTGCCAGCCGCCAATAAAATTGCTGTCAATGGTCTTGCTTTCGCTTCATTGTTTTTTTGTCCGTCTTGCTGTGCTGAACTCATAGCTCGAAGCCTCCAAAATAAATCTCATTAAATCATGGCTTTACGAATTTTACACCATTCTTCTTTTCTTCTTTGGGCTGGGCTGTTTTTTAATTTTTAAACAACACTACACAAATCCAGTCTGGTTGCAAAAAAACAACAACCGAAAGCCAGCGCAATAGGTCTGGCCCAGATTTTCAACTGATCTGCAAAGAATATTGAGTCATCTGCAATTCCTCCATAGACTAAAACCATGGACATTCGCCTGGTTGTTTTTGATCTAGATGATACATTGTTAGACACTACGTCTTTGCTGATTCCTATTGCTAACACTCCTGAATTTGAAAAAAAAATTCGCGAGCCCTTGCCTCTGATGCCTGGAGCCCTTGAAAATTTGCAACTGTTCAGTCAAAAATTCAGACTCTGCTTGTTGACTCAAGGGCGCACTGAAGCCCAAAAACAAAAGGTTGAATCTCTCGGCATTGCACATTTTTTCTCGGCAATGTATTTTGCCGACCCAAGAAAAAATGAAAGCAAAGGATCCTTTTTTCACCAAATATGGCAAAATTCCAATCTCCCTGCCGAAAAAATAATAAGCATCGGCAATCGCCGTTCAACAGACATTCGTGAAGCCAAAAAATGGGGCATGACAACCTGTCTATTTCATTATGGTGAGCACGATAATGAAACGATACAAGTCCCTGAAGATGCCCCAGATTTCACTGTCAAAAATCATTCTGAACTGAGCATATTATGCAGACAAATATGCCAAACCTAGAAAACGTCATCGTCAATTCAAATGTACGTTCCAGCGTTTTATTTTTAGGCAAAAACAAAACCTTAAATTTACAAATTGGTGTCGATCAGATTATTGACTGGTCACAAAAAATGTCTTCGTTTAAAAACAATAGCTACGATGTCATTTGTGCAACACTTGAAGATGTCGACAATTCTCATTTTCAGGAACTGTGGCAAAACCTTCATGATCAAAATCCAGCGATTAAATTCATCCTGCTGATTCCAGAACATATACTGGGCTCACTCATTTTAAATTGTCTGCAAAAATATCCTGTTTTCCGTTTATCTTTTGTTCAAAACGAAAAAAATCTTGAATCTGATTTGATGAGCGCCATCGAAGAAGCCAGAATGTCCAAACAAGAAATTGAATTGGAAGCCCTGGTTCAAGAACAGAACAAAAGTTTAAAAATTCTTTATGATGACCTCGAAGATCGAGTGCAGAAACGCCAAAGTTTTTTATTGGAAGCTCGTCGCAAAACCTATATCGCAAATGCACGTTGGGAATCTTTACGCGAAGCAATGCTTGCTATTTACCAAGCACAATCCATCGGTGAGATGGAAAACAATTTGCTCTTAGCATTAGCCCCAACTCTGCACCTGGAATCTCTACGTGTTTTTTTATCACCACAAGACCAGGTCCTATTACAAAAGAAAAAAGTGGCAGGTCCCTTTTCGATTTTTACAACACCACTTTTTCGTTCCGAAGAAAGAATTGGCTCGCTGGTCCTGATGCGCCAAGCACAGCTGAGCTTTTCGCGCGATGAAACTGATTTTTTCATTCGCGTAGCCGAAGCGGCATCCCTGGCCCTGGATCGACTAGCAAAACGCGAACAATCCCTGACACTGAAAGAACAATGGCAGGCGACCTTCAATTCGGTGTCAGATCCGATTGCCTTGATCAATCAAAATTATGAGTTGATACAAACCAATTCATCATTTTGGAATCGAGCAGCGAACAAAGCAGAAGCAACAAAAACTCTTGGCAAAAAATGTTATGAGATTTTATTCAATCGCGAAAGCCCCTGCCCACAATGTCATCGCGGGCAAAATTTTCGACTTGAAAATCAAACAACAAAATCAATTTTTGAGGTCAGCAGCCAGTGGATACCATTGGATACAGGCGAAGAAAAGGTCACCGTTAATTTTTATCACGACGTGACGGAACAAGTGCGCATGGAAAGAAAAATTTTAGAAAGTGTTCGTCTTGCAGAGATTGGCACCATTGGCAGCAGCATCGCACACGAACTGAACAACCCATTGGGCGGCATACTCTCATTTGTCCAATTACTTAAAATGGAAATGAATCCTGAAAATACACTGTGGCCCGACATTCAAGCCATGGAAGACGGCGTTCGTCGCTGCCAATCAATCATTGAAAATCTTTTACATTTTTCTCGTACGCCTATCGTTGATGAAGAAGCATGGCTTGATTTACGAGATGTCATTGATCGCGCATTGAAAATTGTTGAACTGCAAACCAAATCACGTGGCATAGAAATTAAAATTCACCATGTAGGCAGCGATGCATTTCCGTTCTTTGCTCATATGAATCTGCTGACTCAAGCTGTGCGCAACCTTTTGCAGTTTTCCATTGAAGCTCTGATCGAAGTGCAAAATAAAATGAGCCAGCAAACCAGCTCCTATCACGGCGTTATCGAAATTCATTTAGAACAAAAAGAAAACGAATATCACTTGCGCATCTTAGACAACAGTCTAGGAGCCGAAAGCAGCCCACAGGTTAATTTGCAATTGAGTTTGTCGATCGCATGGCAAATCATTCATGATTATCACGGTCAATTGGAGCTTTTAGAGCAGACTAGACCCTTCAGACAGCTCAAAATCAGCCTCCCCCGTCCAGTTTTACAAGCCTGAGGCCAGAATTTTGTCACAGAATTTTGACAGGCCCGTCAAGAATCCTTAACCTAAATATATTCTCAATGGTCTAATTCATGAGACGTCAACCCACCAAGGAAGGAAGGTTCATGCGCTCTCCACGTGTTCTTATTGTAGATGATGAGTCCATGCTACGCACTTCTCTATTCAGAGCTCTCGATAAAAAAGGCTTAAGCGTTATCACTGCCAATCGTATCGAAGAAGCAAAAACACTTTGCCAGGGCGACCAAGGATTGGACCTTGCATTGGTGGATTTAAATCTTCCAGATGGTGACGGTATTGATCTAATGATTTATTTAAAACAAATCTATCCCGAGTGCCAAGTCATTATCTTAACTGGCCACGGAACCATAGAATCTGCGATTCGCGCCACACAAAAAGGTGC
Source organism: uncultured Bdellovibrio sp. (assembly GCA_964569545.1). Classification (GTDB taxonomy): domain Bacteria; phylum Bdellovibrionota; class Bdellovibrionia; order Bdellovibrionales; family Bdellovibrionaceae; genus CAZMVK01. Next base: position 17,620 of record CAZMVK010000031.1, on the reverse strand, counting down.
CTATCATTTCGTAACCAAACCATTTGAGATGGAAGAGATCATCAGCCTTGCAGACAAAGCATTGACACAAAAAAAATTACAGAAAGAAAATCAACAACTAAGAACTGAGCTGAATAAAAAATATCACTTTGAACAGATTATTGGACGCAGCGAAAATATTCAATCCGTACTGTCTTTGGTTGAACGTGTCGCGGACACAGACTCGACAGTCTTAATTACCGGCGAGAGTGGTACCGGCAAAGAACTGATCGCTCGCGCCATACATTACAACTCTACCAGATCACAGCAAGCATTTGTGGCCATCAACTGTGCTGCTATTCCAGCAGAACTTTTAGAGAGCGAATTGTTTGGTCATGTCAAAGGCGCCTTTACCGGAGCCACCGCCAATCGCATCGGTCGTTTTGAAATGGCCGACGGTGGAACCATATTCTTAGACGAGATTGGTGATTTGGAACCCTCATTACAAGTTAAATTATTACGTGTTCTGCAGCAGCGAACTTTTGAACCCGTCGGCGGAGCAAAAAGTATTCAAGTCAATGTCCACGTGGTAGCCGCAACAAACAAAAATCTTGAAGACCTTGTTGCCAAAGGTGAATTTCGTGAAGATCTATTTTACCGTTTAAATGTAATACCTATATTCATCCCGGCTCTACGTGAAAGAAAAACTGACATTCCATTATTGCTTTCACATTTCATGGAAAAATTTAATCACAGCAAAAGTCGCCATCTAGCTGGCATCACCAACGAAGCCATGGAATGCCTGGTGCAATATCCGTGGCCAGGAAATATCCGCGAATTGGAAAACTTGGTTGAACGCATGGCTATTTTAAAAGGCCAAGGTATTATCGATGTCCACGATCTACCCGTAAAATACAGAACAACAAGTCCTACCAAGGTCGAAAATGCACAGTTAGACATGCCTGATTTGGGTATGGACTTTAACACAGCTGTCGATCAATTTGAAAATAGTTTGATTTTACGGGCACTGGAAAAAACAGGTTGGAATCGCAACCAAGCCGCACACTTGTTACGTTTAAACCGCACCACATTGGTAGAGAAAATTAAAAAGAAAGGTCTCAGACCTCCTGGAAATATCTCTGCAGAAATGGCTGCCGAATTGAATTTAGAAGCTAGCAATGACGTTATAAAAGAGACAACACAACAACCTTCGCGTGTGTATCGCATAGGTCCTGATTTGTCTCAGTAAAAAATTAAGAGGAATTTATGTCAACAGAAGCAAAAACCATTAAAAAGGGTGAATTACTTTTTAAAGAGGGTGATAAAATATCATCTCTCTATCTTATTCAATCCGGAGCTTTTTCGCTTTGTCTGCAAAGACAAAAACGAAACATCGATCTATTTCAAATCGGTTCTTCTCAGCTGATCGGTGAAGGTGCGTTGTGGGGTTTAAATCAACATCCGTTTTCTGCAATAGCGACGACTGAAAGCAAAGTGCTTGAGGTTCCGCTGGATCCAATCAAACAAAGCATTGAAGCTTCGCCACAGACAATTAAAATTTTACTCAAGTCTTTGTTAGACCGGGTGAAATCTTCGGTCAGTGAAATCAAATCCAGCAAAGTTGAAAAAGACACCAGCCCCTGCCCGGATGACCAGATCCCCCGGGTTTTTGGCGTTCTTTATCACGTAGCCAGATACAAAGGAATTGCTGACAGTAAAAATCCAAAGCAAATTACAATGGATTGGTCGGCAATGAAAAATTATGCACAACGAGTTTTTGGTGAATCACCAAAACGCTTGGAACAAGCTTTGACCTTACTTGTAAAACTCAAAATGGCGAGTTTTGAAATGGGACGCCCCCCTGAAGATCCAGAGGGGCCCGAACAAATCATGAAAATTCACATCACGGAACTGAATCAGGTAGAAATTTTTTTCGAGTTCTACCAATTCCATTTTTTCAAAGGCTCTGCAAAACCGGAAACCTTAAAAGTCGACGAAGCGCAATTGAATCAACTGAAAGAACTGATTCAGTGTGGAGAGGGCGCAACCCCTGATCGCCTAGGTGTGGTGACAATTGAATATCAAAAAATAATGGATCATTTTAAACAATCCATAAATCTACAAATCAATGCAGATCATTTTGCACGCCTGGAACAAAAAGGTGTTTACTGCAAACGTAAAACCATGACCGACGGCAAAGTCGTCGTTCAGTTTGAGCCGGTCGAGTTCAAAAACATCTATAAATCCTGGATCATGATTCGCGAAATCGAAAAATGGAACGAAAAAGGTTTTGTCGATCTTAACGAAGTCGCAGTCGTTGCTAAAAAGAAAACCGATGGCCCATGCTGTCCTCAGTGTCAAAGCTCGTTACCACAACAAGCAAAATTTTGCTCTGAATGTGGATTCAAGATCGCAGCCTAAAGCTGCGATAACAAATTATTTAGCCATCAAACAAAGCATCTCAAACATCACATCGACACCAACTAGCGATGTGATGTCGGAATGATCATACGGAGGAGAGATTTCAACAATATCTCCGCCTACCAAATTTCCAATTTTTAATCCCCGTAATATTCTTTGTGTTTCGTAACTGGTCAATCCACCGACCACAGGTGTTCCCGTTCCAGGCGCGTAAGCAGGATCCAAACAATCAACATCAAAACTGATATAGGTTATACCATCAGAAAAATCAGGTAAGGTTTTTAAAAACTCACTCAAAGTTTTCTCACGAATATCATCCACGGTTCTGACATCGATTCCATGTTTTTTAACAAATGCTAAATCATCCGACTGTGCCAAGGGTCCTCGCAAACCCAGTTGTAACATTTTTTTTGGATTTACCAACCCCTCTTCAACAGCGTGTCTGGCAAAAGCTCCATGATGATATTCACAACCCCAAGCTGCTGGATAGGTATCCAAATGAGCATCAAAATGAATAAAATTTAACGGCTTGCCATAATGTTTACGCAAAGCTCGCAACACCGGCAATGTTGTTGAATGATCTCCGCCAACTGTGACAAATCTTTTTTTATGTGAAACCACGTCTGTGACAAAACTCTCAATTCGCTCATAGGTTTGAGTTTGATCAATTGGCACTGTTGGGCAATCCCCGATATCAGCAATTTTTAATTTTGCAAAAATGTTAACCTCTCGCGACCAATGAAATCCGCGTCCCAAACTTGAATTTTCTCGCACGCGAGAGGGAGCAAAACGAGCCCCTGGCCGATAAGAAACTCCACCATCATATGGAATACCAAACAGTGCCACATCAAAATCTTGATCAACATTTGCAATAGGCAATCTAAAAAATGTTTTTATTGCAGAAAAACGTGGAAACTGTCGTCCACTCAATGGTTCATAAGTCATCGTTTGATTTGCCGCTGAGAACTGAGACTTGCTATCCATAAAAACTCCTGTCATTTTCATTCCATCATAGGTTGTTTCTTCATTTGATCAAGTCTCGCAAGAGAATCAATTTAATGAGATTTCCCCCTTGTAAGTGTGAAGGAAGGTTTTGATGAAGGCAAGTCAGAGAAAAAAATCCACCACAGAATATTCAAAAGAGGTGTGTGCACAGACAGCCAAAACTCTGCAAAAATGGTATCAAGCCAATCAACGAGCATTACCATGGCGACTGAATCGGGATCCCTATCGAATTTGGGTTTCAGAAGTAATGTTGCAACAAACAACAGTCGCAGCTGTCGTTCCTTTTTACGAAAAATTTATGCTGCGTTTTCCGGAGGTACAATCTCTGGCCGATAGCACATTGGAAGACGTCTATGAACATTGGGCAGGGCTTGGCTATTACAGTCGTGCACGCTGTCTGCATCGTGCCGCTCAAATTATATCAAGCCAAGGTTTTCCAAAATCCGCCGCACAGCTTGTCGAGCTGCCAGGATTTGGGCCTTACACCTCGCGAGCCGTCTCAAGTCTGGCCTTCGGAGAGAAAGTTGGAGTATTGGACGGCAACGTCATTCGTGTTCTCTCGCGTTTTTTTGCATTAAAAATAAAATGGTGGAACGCCTCTGAAAAAAATCTTTTACAAGAAATCTCTGATCAAATGGCGTTACACGGAGACTCTGAAAAAATAAATCAAGGACTGATGGATTTGGGAGCCACCATTTGCACTCCACAAAAGCCCCTGTGTTTGCTCTGCCCGATCCGTGCAGCCTGTGTTGCTAATGAAAAAAATCTAACTGAGTCCCTACCGCTAAAAAAACCAAGACGCCAGACCGAAGTCTGGGTTTGGAAACCATTACTCATACAAAGGAAAAAAAATTCTTCCACAGAAATCGCCATGCTTAGCAATGATTATGCTCCATTTTTAAAAGGAAAAATGATTTTCCCTGGATCGATTGCGATGCAAAAACAAAAACCAAAGTCTTTTGACCTCAAGCACTCTATCACTCATCATGATATTTATATTCAAATCGAAAAATCATCGGCAAAAACAACTCAGAGCCAGACTCTAAAGAAAGGTCAATGGAAATGGATTTCATTGAAAGATCTCAAGAAAACAAATCCCTCAAGCTTGCTGCAAAAAATTATTCAGTCATCACAGAAATAAAACTGCCGCTAGATCAAAAAAAAATAGAGAAAAACAAAATAATGCCTTTTTCTTTTAAACACTCTGTGCAAAACAATCAAATAAGAACACGCCCTCAATTCTCTTTCATCAGAAAAATTTCAATTTTTTCTGATTTATTCATTTCATTTTCAGTTTTGACTGTTATTGCAATTCTGCAATCTAGCTGCAGTCACAACAACAGCAAACAAAATACTTTGCGAGTCGAGCAAATCTCGAGTCCAACGCAAACTCAGGTTCAGCTGACTCAGCTAGGCTTGCAGCTGACAAAATCAGGAGATAATTTTGCTCCGCGATTTTCTGAGGATGGACACAAAATTATTTTTGTCAGCCAAAAAAGATCTTTGCATCCCCAAGCTCAAGCTTACTTGTTTGATTTAGATTCATTAAAAGAGAAAAGACTGACCTATCAAAATGGTCAGGTCAGCGAAGTTTTTTTAGAGCAAAATAATTTTGTCTATGTTTCAACCACTGACGAAGAAAAAGAGCAGGTGCTATATTTTGCGAATGCAAAACCCTCTGAAAATCAAAGACCACAAAGTGAAATTTATGTCAGCAATCTCAGTGGCACTCAAATACAAAGAAAAACCCACCATCCCGGATTCGATGGACAACTGATTTTGCAAAAAAAATCTGAAGCCTATTTTTTAAGACAAGACCAACAGCAACTGTCTCTCTGGCAAATTTCTTTTTCGGCGACCGACAAGGACCACAGCAAACTATTGTTCAATATACCAAAAGATTTAAACTCTTCTCTAAAACAGATCACCCTTTCTACCAATGGTAAGAACTGGCTATGGCAACAGGACAATTTGATTTTTTTGTCAGCAAACAAAAGCCCATTTAGCCAACCAACTTTGATCAACTTGCCTGCGGGCATTTATCAAAATATCAGCTGGTGGGATGATAAAAAAATTGTTTTATCTGCTAAAAGCAGCGAGCTCAGCCCCTCGGTATTTAGCAAAAATTTTCAAATATATGTCTATGATTTAGAAAAAAAATGTTTGAGCCCATGGATTCAATCTGAAAATGATCTCACCGATTTCAGCACATCTACTGATCACGCGGCGGTGGCTTTCGTTGCAGCAACAGCACAAAATGAGCGACAAATTTATTATCTCAAAACGCCGGCTATACCGGCGTTTTGCTTGTGAATGACAGACCGAGAATTACAAACCGAACAGCGGAGACAAGATTTGCAACTGGTCGTCATGGCCAGTCTCTGTGCTAATCCCACGGTTGTTTGGATATAAAAGCATCAACGAGCCTTTGCCCTCTCCAGCTGTAAAATCAACGACTTGATTTTTTCCAGCTTCGATCGTGATTGACTCGGGCAAACCCATAAACGCTTGAGCTTTTTCATTCACACTGATTTTTTTCCATTGTCTCAGGTCTTTACCTAAATAATCATCGACTTCAATGCTGCTTGGTTCATTAAAAACAGTAGCCACTTTGACCGACAAATCGCCTTCTGCCTTCAAAGACAATTGACTGATGTCGACCTCTAGAATGGTCACAGTGGAATTATTAAAGTAAGTCAGTTGTCTTTGATCAATCACTGCTTTCGAATAATCTTCTTTGGCCTTCTTGCCCTCGGTTTTAGATTTTTCTTCGAAATCGGCTCGCAATTCACGAGTCTTCTTTGCGTCAAGCAAAACACTTGCAAACTGATGCGCATTTGCCGGCGTAGAAATTCCTTTCAAATTTTCTAAAACAACTCCCGCCAATTCTTGTTCAGGATTTTTATCACCATCGGCATCAATCAACACTGAAACTTCGCAAACATTCCAGGTCGTCATCGGCTCAAATAATTTGAAAGCAAACTGTAAAATTTTAGTACTGGTTTCTCCACCAACATCAGGCTTATCAATCACGCGATAACCAACGGCTTGCAAATCACAACCTCGGTTCAAATTCGGATCCCGTGATGTATTTATTTTTCGTGAATCAAAACCAAGCAAGTTGAATGGCAAAACATCACCAACATTGAATCCATTATTTTTCAAAATAATCTCAGAGATGGAACCAGCTGCTGAAGCTTGTGAATCCGCAAATACCTTTAACGGGCTGGATTTGATTTGTGACAATCTCTGCACCATCGCAAGGACTGGAATTTGGTGCAAGACTTTCTCATTTGCAGAGAAAAACAATCGACCATCCATTTCATTTGAATCATCAGCCAAAACTTTAGAATTCAAAGTCCATTTGAAACTCAAACTTTTTTCTTCTCCTACTGACAATGTAAGATCAGCAACCGGAGCTAAACTCAATCCTGTATTGCTGCTAAAAGAGACCTTTAAAGTTAACGGCTCTTTACCAATATTGCGCAATGACAATGAGCTCATCATCATTTTTTGTTTATCGACAGAAACCTCACCTAAAGATATCGCTGCAGTTTTAGAAACCAATACGCCTTGAACGGCTTCTAAGGTTTGTACACGGCCAGCGCCTTGACGAGACAACGGATACACAGCTTGTTTCGCATCTTTTATTTCCAGTGCGTGCCCCATAACCAAAGATTTCAATTCTGATGGCAACAAATAAGGATGAGCTTGTTTCAACAAAGCCATAACACCAGCCATATGAGGCCCGGCCATTGATGTCCCCGACATCTTTACACCTTTATTTCCCTTGCCCATTGCTGCAGACATTACATTAGCCCCTGGAGCCGAAATTTCTGGTTTTAATAATCCATCAAAAGATCTTGGACCACGAGAAGAAAAATCTGTCAGAGTATCAATCAACTCAGGCTTGTTAATTTTTAGTGTTGTTTGAAAATGAATAACTACATCACCCTTACTCATTTCATCTTTGATTTTCACACCTAAATCTTTGGTGATCATAATCGCTGGCACATCACCAGCCTTATCCCCACCCATCGAAAACGGTTCACCGTCTTGATTATTCGCAACGACAACACCAATGGCACCAGCGGCCACTGCGCGAGTCACTTTTTCTGCGAAAGTAACCACGCCACGATCTACCAATGCCACATTGCCATTCAGTAAAGCCGCTTGCTCTGGGGTTAAATCCGCAGTCAACGCACCAACAGCAACCAATTTTCCAACAACTGGACCAGCTTCAGAAATAGGTTTAGAAACAGATCCTTCGATCGCTTCCGCCGTTAGATCACCCAAGGTCGGCGTTGAAAAGCTGACCGCTTGAAATTGCCAGTTGTGATAAGCATCATCAATAGACGCCGCCACCGAAAAAGCTTCATCCACAATTGAAGGCGCACCAACGATATAATCAAAATTTCCTGAGTTGCCTGCAGAGGCAACAACCACAGTTCCACCGTGAACCAAGTTCTGAATAGCTTCGCTATACAAAACATGCGGATTTCCATAAGAACTGCCCAATGACATATTCACCACATCCAATTGATCATCCAAAAGCCCATCACGATTTGGATCCGCGGCATACTCTAAACCAGCAATCACCACCGCATCACCAGTAGAACCTTCAGCACCAAAAACTTTGATCGCATAAAGTATAGCATCTGGAGCTACGCCCGAATAAGTTTCTACACCATCACCAATACCAGCAACAGTTCCTGCCACGTGACTGCCATGACCGCCTTCATCTAATGGATTTTCATCTGGCAAAGGAATGTGTTTGCTGGAAACACCAGAAGCAGAATCATAATCCGTTCCAGCCAAATCAATACCGGCAACAACCTTAGCATTTGGAAATGCAGATGTTGAAAGCGCAGGATTGATATCTTTATAAGCTTGTTCCGTACCTTGACCACCCAACATCGAGTGAGTGTAGTCAATCCCCGTATCAATAATACCAACCTTCATCCCTTTACCAGTTATCCCCAGCTGATGAACGGCTTCTGCACCAATAAATTTCACAGAATTTTTATCAGCCCAAACAGACGCGACAGCATCACCAGCCTCATCCATTGGTTGCAACATTGGTTTTGGACGAGCAAAAGAACCTTCATTTTCAACGTAAGCAACATTCATTAATTGTTTGATTTTATCTTTCACTGAAATCGGAGCTACAATTGCCAATCCATTTAAAACCATACGGTAGCGGAATAACACTCTGATTTCAGAAGAAATCTGTTTGAGTTGATCAATAGAAGCTGTTTGTTCTTGCTCAATTGTTTTCAACAATTCTGGATCAATATTTTGTTGGTTCAAAGTTGGAATATGCGCCAACAATGCAGGAGATTTTAATTTAATCACTGCAATAAACTGATCATGTGAAATCGGACGGTTGCTAAAAATACCAAGCTCTTCGCCACCCAACATTTCCAAAGTAGTATGTCGAGCAGTACAACCAAAGTTGAACAAGGTGATTGCAACAACAGCGACAACACCCAGCAAACTCTGCAACTGATGAAAAGATAAAAAAGATTGTTTATTCAAGACTAAAGACTGTTTTTTGCTCAACATAGAACCCCCGATTTGAAATTCACAAACGTGGGGCAACGTACTGATTTGAATGTAAAAGATCAATTAAAACAAAATTATACCTGTATTAATTTTTTATGAATTCCAGCGCCAGCAAAGCAAAAGACGCCATCAGCCTAAGATTGCAGTCACAATTCAAAACTGAAATCCATCCAAACAAAACAAAAGTTCAGTTTAAATGTCTCAAACACTGTGTTAAAATTAAAAAATCACAAGGACGTGGTCATGAAATTCTTTTCTTTCTTCATTTTTTTAATTGCTATATGCGACTGGAGCGTCGCCAGCCCCGTTGCAGGCCACGGTTCATCAATTTTAGCTGATAAAGACCAGGGTTATTTTCTCAGCAGTCTCGGCTTTACTTTTAAAACTGTAGGAACTCATTGGAGTTTAGAAACAGTTGCCAATGACCCATCGGCGCAAACACCACGCTTGGTCTATCGCGATGACGCATCAGCGCTCATGTCTGTGCATTTAGACAAGCTGCCCAATGAATTGAGTTTAGAAACTTATATTAAAAGATGGATCCGAGATTACAATCATTACGGGTTTGATGTTCTGGGCAGCAAGGCGTTTACCTTGGGTGATAATAAAAAAGTCAGATTCACTCGTGGTTTTGTTGTCGACCTAGTTCATAAAAAAATGAGCCGGCAAATGCGCCAGGTGATTTTTTTGAAAGAAAAAAACGTTGTGATTGTCACCTGTCAGAACAAAAAAGATCAGTTTTCACAGACTCTGACTGATTGTAATCAAATAGCAAAAACTTTCGAGTGGACTGATGTTAAAATCAATCCACTCTCGGCTTTAACTAAATAATTTTTTAAAGAAACTGCTCACTTTTTTCATCAAAGGTGGCGGAGTTGCAGGTTTTGCAGAACCCTGTTTTGGTTTTGCATGTTGTGGTCGTTGCGGAGCCCCTGCTGGACGATGCGGACGATTATTTTTATTATTATTGTTGTTATGCTGAGGACGCCTGTTGTTATGAGCTGGCTGGGCTGGGCGTGGTCCTGACGACTGTTGTGGTCGCGCATGTTTAGCTTTATGCTCACCATTGGCTGCCGCGGCTGTTGATGGCTGCGCAGAATCTTTGCGTTGGAAATCCTTGCGTGGAAATTCTTTGCGTCGAGAATCATCACGACGGAATTCACCGCCACCTTTAGGAGCGTAATGTTGTTTACGCTCGCCACCACGATCACCACGTCTGTCATTTCCGCGATCATTACGATCACGAGAACCACCTTCACGACGAGCGCCATCACGCGGGCCACGATGAGCACCGCCATCAGAAAATTCCGATGGCATTGGTTTAAATTCAGTCACCAGCTCACTGTCTTCAATCCAACCAATATCTACTTTGTGTTTTAAATAATCTTCGACACGAGCCAATGAATCCACATCGCGGTCACAAACCAAAGACAGCGCGGTACCCACGGCACCAGCTCGTCCCGTTCGACCAATACGATGAACATAAGATTCGGCATCATTTGGCAATTCATAATTAATGACCAAATCAACACCTTTGATATCCAAACCACGAGCGGCAACGTCTGTTGCAACTAAAATATTTTTTTCGTTATCCGCCTTAAACTGCTCAAGCACACGATTGCGCTGCACCTGCGAAAGCAAACTGGAAATACCAACGGCAGGGACGCCGTTTATAGACAAAAACTGCGCAATACGTTCAACATTATTTTTAAAATTACTGAAAATGATGACCTGTTTTGGATTTTGTTTTTTTAAAATTGAAAGCAAATATTTTGGTTTTTCATGATGACCCACGTGAAAGATTTCGTCTTTGACGTTATCTGCTTTGGCCTGATCACGGCTGACATCAATTTCAATTGGCTCAGCACCAAACTGATAAGCTGTATTTAAAACATCAAAATTCAAAGTCGCACTGAACACTAAGAAATGTCGTTCACGCGGAATTCGGGACAAGATGTATTTCATGTCGTCTTTGAAACCCATATCGAACATACGATCGGCTTCATCAAAAACCACGGCGCGCACTTGTTTTAAATCAACAATATTTTCTTTGTATAAATCCAACAAACGTCCCGGAGTGGCGACGATGAACTCGACATTCTGACGGAAAGCTTCTTTTTGTTTGTCGTAACCAGTGCCGCCATAAACCGCAGCGCCGCGAATGTTCGAAGCCGTACCAAGCTGAACAATGTTTTCATAAACTTGTTCTGCCAATTCTCGGGTCGGCACCAAAATCAAAACAAAGTTTTGTGCTTTCCAATCAAGATAGGCACGTTCTGACCAAATGGCCTTTTGTTCTTCGCTCAGCTGCTCTTGTGGAATTCGACCTTTTAACAAACGATCCATCAAAGGAATCAAAAAGGCCGCTGTTTTTCCAGTGCCCGTTTGAGCCAAACCTGCGACGTCTTTTCCTTTTAAAATCACCGGCATTGCTGCCGCTTGTATTGCTGTTGTTTCTGTATAACCAAGTTGTTCGATAGCGCTTTGAAGACTGGGCTCAAGCTGCAATTCAGAAAATTTCATGAATTCAATTCACTCCTATAAGACCACAAATATTGTGGTTTGGCGAAACTAGCCTAAATCGTGAGTCCTGTAAACTTGCGAATGACCTTCAAAAATTCTTCTGGCTGATCCGAGTGCACCCAATGCCCCGCATTAGGAATTTCAACTCCTTCAATGCGAGAATTTGCCTGCAGCATTTGCTGAAAAATCGGCAGTGGCAACTCTTTCGAGGTCTGTCCACGAATCACCAAAGTAGGCATCGACAAAGCTTTCAGCTCTTGCCATCGATCTTGCGCTCGCCCCTGAACCACTGATGCCATCACTGCTTCACGAGAAAAACGCCAATCGGCTGTTCCGTCTTGGTTTTCAATAATATTAGAATACAGGTATGCCCCCAGGGTGTCGACATTTTCGACTTTACCCTTCACCAAAGGCTTGAACTCATTCATAAAAAACTGCTTGGCTAATAACTTACTAGCAAATGGAGTGGGCGCCAAACCCAGCAGCCAACGAAAATAATCTGGAGCCTTGGGATCGCCCTCGGGCCCGATGTCTTCAATTACAAGCTTGTTAATTTTGTCAGGAAAACGATCAGCAAAACAAAGAGCATTACGCCCACCCATCGAATGACCTACCAAAATAAATTGATCCCAACCAAGCTCTTGTGTGATTAAAAAAAGATCATCGGCATAATCTTCTGGCGAGTACCCCGTCAGAGGTTTAAAGGATTTTCCATGACCACGCTGATCAAAAAGCAAAACTCTTTCTGAATCCTGCAAGCCAGTCGCGATTCGACGCCAATTAAATCCATAACCCATCAAGCCATGCAAAAACACCCAACGACGTCCGTCTTCGGGGCCATAGAATTGATAATTGAACTGCGACAGATAAGATGACATAACTATAGATTCTCTATGAAGAACATTAAGCAAAAACCCAGGCTGCACGCAAGCTGGATTGATCCAAAAGCAAAAGAAATTGTCAGCCATCTGCAAAAGGCTGGCTTCACCACCTATTTAGTGGGCGGATGCGTGCGTGATTTACTGGCTGGTGTTCACCCCAAAGATTTTGATATTGCCACCAATGCCGAACCACAACAGGTTCGACGCAAAGTTTGGAACAGCTATATTATTGGGCGACGCTTTAGATTGGTTCTGGCCAAACGCGGCGATCAACAATATGAAATCGCTACTTTTCGCCGCGATGGCAATATCAGTGATGTCTCTTCTGATGAAGCCTTAGCAGATCTTGCCGCTGCCAATGATATTCAATCCGTTGATTCTTCTGCATCGGAATCAATTACTGAGACCGAGACATTGGCGATCATAACGGTAGAACCTGAAAAAGAATTTGTTGGCGATAATTTTTTTGGCACTCCAGAGCAAGACGCTTTGAGACGTGATTTTACTATCAATGCATTGTTTTATGATCCGATTCATGACGAGTTGATTGATTACTCAAACGGTATGGCAGATATCGAAAATCGCACCTTGCGCATGATTGGCGATCCAACCGCACGTTTGTTGGAAGATCCGATACGCAGTCTTCGAGCCATTCGTTTGTCTCACAAAATTAATTTTAAAATTGAAGACAATCTACGCGCAGCCATCGCCGCACAAGCCGCCGCTGTGACAAATTCTGTTTTGCCACGTCGACGCGAAGAGTATCTTAAATTTTTACGTTTGCCAGAACCAAGCCTTGCTTGGCTTGAAATGTTTGATTTAGGTTTGATTCAATCCGTGTTGCCAAGCTTGCTACCTGTTTTTGAGTCTACAGAAAGATTGGAAACTTTTTTATATTACCTTGGGAATCTTAAGAAAATTTCGCCAGAGTTGAACGATCCAGTCGATGTCTACACTCCCTTTATTTGGGGTTACATGCAGGCTATGGTTGATCATCCAGAAAAAGATCATTTACTACAAAAATTAATGCGCGATGAATTGATGATCTTCAAGGCCGAACACGCACAAATTTTTGCGCGTTTTGATATGTCTCAAAATTTAAATATTACCGACTCTTTTCAACGACGCGGCTATCGACGACAACAGGCATTTCTTCGCAATGAAAATTTCGTTAGCGCCCTAAGACTGGCCGCTTTTGAAAAATTACTCTCGCCACAAGAGATGATGTATTGGATCAATGCTTTACAAGCTTAATGATTTTGATTTTTCTTCAGCTCATCAATTTGTTTTTGCAGATCTGAATATTTTTGTTCAAGCTCTGCATTTTTAGCTTCTAGCTCAACAATTTTTCGATCTGTTTCTTGTTTGGCTGCGAACCAATCATTGTAAAATTCTTTTAAGGCTTCAACAACAAGGGCTACGATATTACCGTATTTAACAGATTTCATTTCGCTGGCAAGACCGCGATTTTGTGTCTGCACCAAAACTGGTACAACCTCTTCAACCTCTTGTGCAATGAAACCAATTTCGTGTTCGTTATTTTTTCTCCAGTCAAAAGTCACACCACGAAGCTGCAATGTTTTGTCTAATGCCGAATCAATGGTCTCAATATTTTTCTTCAATCGACGATCTGAAGTATAAAAATACGCTGGAGCTGTGACGTTACCTGTGAACGTAGCACCGGCTAATGCCGCCCGCGCATTTATTTGCCCTTGCGCTTTTCCTAAGGCTGAAAGAACAGTATCTGTTGATGTATACGCAGAACTACTTGCGGCGCTAAAGCCGGTCAACGCGACCGCAAGCACACGTGCATCGGTGTAATATTTATTTGTTGAACCTTCGCTGACCTCATCACTTGTTAAGACCACGGCACCCGTCTGAGTATTCACCGAGCTCACCGCTCCGGCTGCGGGAGTCAACCATGATAGATTTCCAGCACCATCTGTTTTTAAAACCTGACCACTGGTACCATCTGCCGTTGGTAATACGAATGATGGATTGCTGGCCAACCCACCTGGAGCTGTTAACTCAACATAGTTATTAGCGTTGGCACCGTAAATTTGCACTTTGCTTAGTGGCACCGTAACAGTTTTATCAATTGTGGCCTGCTTCGCATTCAACTGCGTTTGAATCGCACTGGTTACACCAGATAAATATCCAAGCTCTGTACTGGTTGCGGCTGAAACTGTAATTGCACCACCGGCGCTGGTGACAACTGCTTTGCTTGCATTACCAACTCCCAAACTTAAACGATCTGTGTGGATCAACTCTGCTCCTGTCACTGACCAATCAACAACTGTCGGCAAACTGACCCATGACAGCACACCGAATCCATTTGTTTTCAACACCTGACCAGCGCCGCCATCGATTGATGGTAAAGTAAATAAAGTATTACCACCTAAAGCCGGAGCTGAAAGCTGAACATAATTTGCACCATTGTATGCTCTTATTGACGTACCACTGACTATTCCGCCACTCACCGTTCCGGTTGTAACTAGATTTCCAGTGGTGTTCATCGCCGTACTGCCACCGATAGTTGTATCCGGTTGCAAAGCATTAACAATGCGGCTGTCATTACCTGCCGCCACAGTATTTGCTGATGTTCCCACATTCAATGTTAAAGCTGGAGTACTTGTCCCTGTTGCAACTGATAAATAACTGTTCGCAGATGTGACTGCCGTCACGGAACCAGAGGCAGAAACTGTCGCTGGCGCCCATGATGTACCATTATAAACAAGTGACTGACCATTTGTAGGTGCTGTTGCGGATACACCCACTCCTTGGATTTTCGCAACAACAGTTGCCCCTTGTGTTCCACTCACGTCACCGGTTAAAGAACCACTGAATCCAGCAGCAGTGTCACCTGGTTTTAAGTATTGCGTACTTGTACCGCCAATCAATGCCGTTAATTCGGTAAAATTCGCCGGAGTAAAAACCGTTGCTGTTTGTGGACCACCGCCATTGGCTACTCTTAATAAAGAGGTCGCTGGATATCCACCAACCTGTAAAGCTTCAATTGCTATAGCAGAATACGCCAGAGTTTGAGTCGGAAAAGGCTCCCAACCAATACCGCTGCCATCATCAAATGAAATAGCAATTTTACGACCATCCGTCGACACTGGAGTGTACGTAGTCCCAACTGAACAGACACCCGCACCTAAAGAAAAAGATGTTCTATTGCTGAAAATATTTTCAAAAGTAAAACCACTAGTATCCGTTCTCGTGCTACCAGAGCCATTAATAGTTAACGAAAAAATACCACTTGTGGTTGATAAATCTTGATCCTGCGTTTCTTGATACAATAAACAGTTTTCATTTCCTGGTGATCGGATTTGAATACGAAAATGAACAGTCGCTGCCGTCACTGGATCACCATTTGGTTTCAAGATTCGCCCTTGATAAACCAAGCTTGGATTT
>CAZMVK010000031.1:1483-1840 GCA_964569545.1 uncultured Bdellovibrio sp. | reverse complement strand
AAAATAATATAGTAACTGATGGCCACATGAAATTCATCATTGTGTACCTCCGATTAAATTACCTTGAGAAGACAAATAAAGTGTATATCCATGCGGAGAGGTCGTCGCTTTTACTTCCGAACCAAAACCAGTCGAAAGCGAACCACTGACTTTATAAGAATTAGCTGTTGTTTTTTGTTGTGCACTGGCTGCAACCAACTCTCCAGCTTTTAAACTGTAACCAGTTTGTGTTGTTGCCGTTGGCATGACTTGCTTTACAGCTGTGAAACGACTGCCACGAGCATTTGAAGCTTCAACTTTTACATCATAAGTCACGCCATTCGTTAGGCTTTGTAATATATAAGGAGAACTTACGTT
>CAZMVK010000031.1:0-1473 GCA_964569545.1 uncultured Bdellovibrio sp. | reverse complement strand
CGTTGGGAATTTTTGTATATTCACCAACACCAGACACACGATAATACAGAGCAAATGTTTTAACGTAAGACGGTGATCTCCAGCTCAAAGAAACCTGCTCACTGGCTTGCGAGGAATCCAACAAATCAAATTCAGTTGGAATCGGATCCAACCCTGGAGCAAAACCAGAATCTGCCGTCGAGCTATCGGAACCACCACCAAAAATATTTTTACAACCTGTCAGAGGCAAGATGAATAAAGTTATAATAAGAAAAGAACTCAACGTTTTTTTCATATTAAAATTCCGTCCCAAATAATAAGTCTAAATCTGATCGACTTTGTTTTGAGATGTTCGTTGTTTGTGACTGATTTTTAAATCGGAAAGACATCGTCACTGATTTTTGACGATAAATACGCATCAAACTCAAACCAGTAAAATAACCGTTTCCAGTATCGATTGTTAAATCTTGCGTACTGCTTCCAGGAATGTATAAAACACCCGCTTCAGCATAAACACCAAGATGCACGCCTTGGTACATTTTACGTCTTAATGCCAAAATGAATTGTGTCATTGGAATTTTTAAAATCTCAGATTCAGTTCCGCTAATACCTTTTAAAAATAAATTCTGTTCCTGCGAAACCTGTAACAAACCATACCATTTTTCCGAAAGACGAGTGTCATAACCAAAACCATAACTCACACGATTTAATTTAGAGTTGGTTAAAGTGATTTCATTTTTAAAATTCGCATATTGTTCACTGATATAGCTCAGAGAACCATAGAACTTGCTGTCGTCATCCATCGGAAATAATATTTTAACATCCACTCCGAAATTAAATTCACTCAGCAGAGTAGCGCGTGAACCTCCACCTAAGGTATCAGAACTATCAATACGAGAATTGCCACCCATCAACTGCACTGCAAACAAATGCTCACTGTCATCGGAATCATTAACAGCAGCAATTTGAACCGGAGCAGAGACCGGAACTGGAACAACAACGGCTGTAGAATCTGGTTCAGCGGCAACTTTTCTCTTCATTTTTTTTGCGACTGGTGGTTTTTCACTTTTAGAAATGGCTAAGACTGCGGCTTGCACTGGCGAAACATGATCAGGCAATACCAAACGAATTGTCTGTCCCGGCAATACACGATTGGCATGTGTTGGATGTAAAAAATTATTTAACTGAATTGTTTTTTCTAAATAACCTTTGCGTCCCCAAATTGGAGTCATACCCATACGAAATAAAACATCAGAAACAGTTTCATTTCTTTGCATGACATAATCTAATTCTTTTGAAAAACAAAATGTCGGCGAAGTCGCAATCGCAACCGCTAAAAGAATTCTCATGAAATTGTTAAGAACATCTATTGATTTCATAATCTCTAATCATTTTATCGACATAAGATTATGAATACTTGAGACTATTCGCAGCAATTCCAGCAATTCCGCATGACTTATTTTGAGTCGCAGCTAAGGTGCTGATTTTTATATC
>CAZMVK010000030.1:24301-25382 GCA_964569545.1 uncultured Bdellovibrio sp. | reverse complement strand
AGAAGAACCATTCTAAACAGAGGGTCCAAAATTGCGTATCTGCAAGATTGGTGACTCCAGCCGCCCATCAGGCAATGTGGCCAAAGTCACATGATTTCATACAGTTAACTTTTTCTAATTCGCCTGAACTTGATGAAAATATCACTCTACTCTACCTAAAAGGCAATTCTTTTCGTGATATCGAAAAGCTACTAAGTATTTCAAAAACTAAGATCAGAGATATTTTAATTCGGCTTAAGATACCGATTAGGCCGGCCTTTCCGGAAAGTCATAGGGCCACACAAAGACTTGTGGGAAAGAAAAATGTGAAGCCGCCCTATGGCTTTGCATACCTTGAAGGGCGGGTCGTCAAGCACCCGAAAGAGTACCCGACGTTACTTCAGATCATCGGCCTCTGGAAATCGGGACAGCCATTGAATTCCATAGCCACCAAGTTGAATGGAAAGCGGGTCCCATCGCCAATGGGCAAAACTTGGTCTTGGAATTCCATAGACAACATAGTCAAAAGAATTAAAAACGGACATCTTGTCCAGAATGGAGATCAATATGAGCTTCGATAAATTAACAGATTTTGCCATCACGATTGTTTTGGCGGCTGCGCTGGCTGGTAACTTGGATTCGTTCACAAAGTGGGTCTATATCGCCCGCGCGAAGCTTTTGTATGAATCAAGGACCGAAACTTGGGGCAGTCCTAATTTTTTTGAGGGGCACTCCATAAAATATTCGCCTTCTCGATAGTATTTTCAAAGTACATTCAGACTGTTTCAAAGCTCCTTGTCTATTTTGCCGCTCGGCTGCGAACTCAAGTCTGTTTTCGCCATTCAAGACATAAGCCCCCGCCAAAGCTTTGCTTTGTCATGGGCTTTGCCCGCTGTCGCTAAATGAATGTCGAGACTTGAGTCCTTGCTCACTTTCTTGGCCCCCTCAGGTTCCTGAGCTTCTGCGAAGGAACCCTCGATCAAGAGGCCAACAACAAAACAAGGAGCCACTTATGAATTCAGAAATTAAAGCACAATTAGAAAAACTTGCATTTAAACGCTCAAAACCATTTTGCTATAGCTGCTATGAAGAAACGGCAACT
>CAZMVK010000030.1:9580-24291 GCA_964569545.1 uncultured Bdellovibrio sp. | reverse complement strand
GCTGTCAGCACTGTGGATCAGACGATCTTATGCGACTAATTCCAGAAGTTGGCTGTGAATATGGTACTGACTAATGGTTCCAGTCGAGCAGACGCTTTTCACCCTCGAGTTTTTTTATGTCTGTAACATCTTGAGAGACTTCGATAACACCTTTGTATTTTTGCTCATGATCTCTAACTGCGAAATAACGGATGTGAATGAGCTTGCCTCTAAAGTTAATCCAAAATTCAGCTACGCTCTTACGGCCCGCGCGAAACTCTTCTAGAATCTCTAAAACCATAGAAACGCTTTTGGGTGGATGACAAAAACGGACCTCGCGACCGATCACTCCCGCGCTTCGTGGAAAGACACGATCTTCTCCACGGTTGTAGAAGAGAACTTTGTCGTTTTCGTCAACGTAGGTTAGGTCAAACGGAATGAACTGCAGCATTAAATTAATTTGTTCAAGAGTCATTAGACCCTCATTCATTTTTAAGAAACCTTCGGGGCCAACCACAGCTTCTGAAAATGGAGTGTTGCTAACGGCTTCAACTTTGGCTTTTTTGTGCATCCACCCGATTTCGGCTTCTCCTAACTTCATGGCCTCCCAGTCCTCTGGCAACAGCATGCGCAGTGCATTGGGGAACAGCCGCATTTCTTCGACTTGGGTCATTCGCATAAGCTCTGAAATCATAAGTTCTAGGTCAGGTTTTAATTCATCAAGGCGAGCAGATTCTAATTTTGCTCGGACATTTTTGATGAGTTTACGATTTTCATCCTGAAAGCTCCACATGCCTTGGCTAGGGCCAAACCATCCGCGCTTTTCGAGGTAGGGGAATAGTTGGTTCTCTTTACGGGTGTAACGTATGTCAACAGTCGCGATTTGGTTAAAGAGATTGTACGCTAGCTGGTAGTCCTTGATGATATCGACCTGAGCAAGCTGCACAAGAAGCTTCTTTAAATATGAGTTTTCCTCGATATAAACACGTACGGGATGATCATCTGAAAGTGCTTGGACATAATCTGGACTGCTGGTTTGCATATAGTACGAACTCCTCTATTTTTTAAACGTGAATACACAGCTTTTCTGCTGTGCCGACATCGGGCTTGCAGACGTACAATCCGCATTAAGCACGCGCGAAATAAGTTTAGCTTCTAGACGGCATGGAATGTTTACGGCAGTAGCGACAGCCGCAATTGGACAGTGGCATTCCCTTAGAGTGATCTGATCGTTTTTTTTATTTATGTTAGACCGAGCATAAAAGCCATCTTCGTTCAAAACGCTTTTCAGTACTTCAAGTCGGGTGCTTAAATCCTGACATTTTCGTTCCGAAAGTCTTTTCATCACAAGCTCATATCGTTGATCCCAATATTTACTAAAAAAGTCTTCAAGAATGGAGTTATGGCCAAGTTTCATAAGGTATTGAATAAGCTCGTTTAAAACCTCGGCTTCTTTGCTCGGGAAAAACGCTTTTGAACCAGGACTAAGTTTATAACAAAGGACGGGTCGGCCTCTTTCTGATTTTTGCAGAAGTCGCTCGATGACTCCTTTTTTTTCTAAGCCTAACAGCGTTCGCCGTACCGCTGTTTTAGGTTTTTTTTGCCATTGGGTGATCGCATCAACAGACTGTATTCCCTGCGTTTTCAAACGTTCAAGAATTTTAAATTGGTCGCCATTAATCAAATTCATCGTTTTTATCTAACATAAGACTGTCATATTAAAAACACATATTTGTGTTTTTAATTGTAAAATTATTGAGAGGGCTTAAGATCGGGTTTGAGGAGGTCATTTTTATGGAAAATCAAATTTTGATCCCATGTTCCAGTATAGATAGAGACTGCACACTCATTTTAGATGCTGTTCGGCGCCTTAAAGATGGGACATGGCATCTTTGTGACGAAGACTCTGATTGGGCTGATTATCTCTTGCCAATAATAAAGGAAGCGCTGAACGATCATATTGAAATTGAAAATACATGTATTTTTCCCGGTCTCCCTAAGAATTTGGTCGATGAACATTCTACTGAACACATACGCATGCTTGCATTATTGAGCGCCTTAGATGAATCGAGACTAAAAAGGAATGCCAATTATTTTAAGGCATTACTTGGTTTGCTCCTAGATACGCTAGATCAACACCATCAAAGATTTGCGTGTCGCTCGACAGAATCGAGCGAATGTACCAGTCAAAGTGCAAAAGAGAGAATTAATAGACGAGCTGAAGGCTCGAATTTGGAGTGCAAATGAACAATCTAAAGACAATCAGTTCTGCGGAATTTGAGAAGTTTATAATAACTATCCATGAACCATTCGCCGAGTTTTTAATGGCTGATCAAGACGAGCATGAATTCAAAATTTCGTTACTTGATGTAGTTCGTTTTGCTGGTCATGCCTGTCCAGCTATGGTCGGCGCTTTTTTAATTTCACAAAAAGCCATTAAAGAGCTTTTTCCTGAGACCAGTGTTTGCATTCGTGGTCAAGTGGCTATCGAAATTCCGTCCTCAGTCACCCAGGGGGCGACAGGTCCTATCTCTAATGTTTTCTCGATGATTTTTGGAGCCTGGGAACGGAGCGGTTTTGGTGGATTGCAAGGGCAGTTTGTTCGAAGAGGGCTTTTAAAGTATGACGCCCAAGGTGTTGCTCAGGGGGCCTTTCGCTTTCGCAATCTAAAAACTGGCAATACTGTGGATATTTCATACGATCCTTCTAAGGCACAAGTTCCTGACGATGCCGCAAGCCTTCCATTTCAAAAAGTTTGGCGACATAAAATTACAACTATACTAGAAAACCCGAATGACTACATTAACAGTTGTAGCGTGAATTCAAAGTAGGAGAATGTAATGCAATTACGGATTTTATCCCCACGTCATCCTTTGTGGCGCGCTGGTTTTCGACCTTTTTTCACGCTCGCTATTTTTATGGGTTTTCTAATGCCAGTAATCTGGGGCTTAGTTTTTTCAGGAAGGCTGGCGTTACCCTTAGGGATAAATTCCATTCAGTGGCACGCACATGAAATGTTTTTTGGATTTGCAGGGTCTGTTCTAATTGGTTTTTTGCTCACTGCAAGTAAGAACTGGGTCAAGGTGCGAGGAATTCATGGCGTGAGCCTTATGATTCTCGTTGGACTTTGGGTTTTTGAAAGAGTTTTTGTTTATTATGCATCTGACTTCGGCTTGATTCTTAAACACCTGGGGTTGAGTCTTTTTTTTGCAGCTAGTGGGTTATATGTTATAGGTACTTTGCTCAAACATCGTCGCAACGACAGTTTCAATGACAACTATTTTTTTGTTATTCTGCTGGGCCTTATTCTCGTGGCCAAAAATCTTTTAATTTCTGAGTCTTACTATCAACACGGAATCAATATGACCGTCGGCCTTTTTCGCCTGGCTTTTGTTGTCATGTTTGAACGAACAATAACCCAATTTATGAAAAATACTGAGGGGCAGACTCTGTACAGGAATAAATTTATAGATTCATCAATCAAGGTTTCTGTTTTACTTTCTGTTTTTCAAAACTTTTTCCCTCCATCAATTGCTATTGGCATTCTTATGCTGGCAGGCTCTTTGTTGTTATTAAGGTGGATTATTTGGCGACCGGATATTGGATTTAAAACATTCGAGAACGCAACGATGTATGCCGGGTACCTTGCCCTTGTCCTGCATTTTATATTTGCGGCTTTACAAATCGCTGATATTTGGAGTGTTGGTACAATAGCACTGCATATATTTACGCTCTTGTGTTTGGGAATTATTATTCCCAGTATGCTGGTTCGAATTTCCCAAGGTCATACGGGGCGCAAACCCCATTTTTTTGTTTCCGATAAAATTGCCATCTCGTTAATTTTTATTTCAGCTTTTGTTCGCCTGTTGCTTCCGATAATTTTACCTGCAGAATATTCGTCCTGGGTAATGATAGCCGGGCTCTTATGGTCTGGAACTTTTTTGATAATTGGGATTAGACTTATACCCTTTCTATTTCAAGTGCGAATCGACGGAAAAGAGCATTGAACCATATAAACAAAGTAATGTGCGAGCTCCAAAGATAGCCTAGCCTGCCATAAAACCTCAAGTTTCGATGAAGCGATCGTTTTTTGAAACCGCAGTAAACGAAGTTCTGGCCTGTGCCCCAAGGTGTACGACGAGAGTCTTCAAAGCATTTGATGTTAGTAAAATACTTTTCGAAACCGATATTTCTGAAAGAATTGCGGATTGAAGTGAGAAGAACCATTCTAAACAGAGGGTCCAAAATTGCGTATCTGCAAGATTGGTGACCTCGGCATGACTTGAACATGCGACCCACGCCTTAGAAGGGCGTTGCTCTATCCAACTGAGCTACGAGGCCATTATAGAATAATGAATCCGAAGATCTTTAACATGAACCTTACACAAGTCAAGATAAGCCTATTAGAACAGGTAACGAATACCCAGGCCGATATCAAAAGCCAAATTACTATCTGGCGAAATGTTAAGCATAGGAGCGATTTCACCAAAGATCTCAGTCGGTGATTCGGCCAGAATGTATTTGATACCCAAAGGTGCTCGCGGAGCAATGGCCACGCGACCTTTATCATCACCAGACTGAATGGCTGTGATCGAACCACCCACACCAACATAAATATCTAAATCAGCGTCCCCAGCTGCCAACTGTTGTGGCAATAGCCACAAATAATCAGCATAAATCTTATTACCTGGATAGGTCGCAACGGCCCAACCAAACCCAGCATCCACCGCATGAGTCTCATCCAGTTTGTATTGTCCAGTCACCGCCAACGGCGTTCCCAAAATTAAACCAACAGAGTAATTTTCAGCCCATGCAAAACCAGCTAATAAATTAAAAATTATAAAAACAAATATTCTCATAACTCACCTTCTAATATCTGACTTTGTCTTGCTTATTTTCCCACTCTTGAAAAACCACCAAGGCCTCATCACGTGCAATTTGTTCCATCGGAATTTTTCGTTCATGCAATGGCTTTGGAATTTCTTGATAAATAAAATCATCATCAAACTGAATTTGAGCGGCATCTTTTTTAGTATTAGCATAATAGATTTTACCGATATGAGCCCAGTAAATCGCGGATAAACACATTGGGCAAGGTTCACAACTGGTATAAATCTGACAACCTGACAAATCAAAGGTGTTTAAAGATTTGCAAGCAGACCTGATGGCCTCGACCTCGGCATGTGCCGTGGGATCATTATTCGAGGTCACTTTGTTCCAGCCCTCACCAATAACAACCTGATCTTTAACGATCACCGCACCGAAAGGGCCACCGATCCCAGTTTGCATATTTCTCTGAGAAAGCTCGATGGCTCTTTTCATAAATTTTTGATGTAATACATTATCTGTCGACATAGGGGACAGAGGTTATTCAGTAAAGAGCAATTGCTCAAGCAAATTTGCCCAAACAACTCATGGCGCTATTACTGACCACCATCACCGTCTTCTGGCTTTTGCTCTTCAGGTGGAGCCTCGGGTGGTTTTTCTGGAGCAACTTGCTGCGCCGCCAAGCACGGGGTCAGCTTATTCAGTTTCAAAAGAGCATAGATTTCAGAAACAGTTAGCGACATTGGCTCTATTGCGCAACTCACAGTTTGTTTTTCATTCAACTGAGCCAACAAAGGAGCATACATTTGACGGTTCATATCCCACAACATTGAAAAATTAGATAAATACGACTGTAATACCTGCGGATATTGTAAACCAGAAATCAACAATTCATTTTCAATATATGTAAACTCAGATGAAGGGCTCCAATTAAAAGAGCCTGTGTAAATCATCTTACCATCCACGATCATATATTTGTTATGCATCTGTCTCAGTAAATAATTCCACGGACGCAGATCATAAAATTTCACACGCAATTCAATAGCAGGATTGGCTTTTAACAAATCTCGCAACGGACCACGCAGCCCCGTGCTGAACTCATCTTGCGAAACAATAATTTGCACTTTCACCTGACGATCTACAGCGGCCTTGATCTCTTCCATCAACGGCACCAAATGCACGCGCGTACTTGCAATCTGTAAAGATTTTTCAGCTTTCTGAATTTGCGATTTCAAAAAATCCGTTACAACGGAAGTGTTTGGCTTTTTACTCAACACCGAAGTTTTGCTAAATACAAAATTTTCCGAATTAAATACCGCAAATAAATCAGGATTCAAAACTTGATACAAATTCACAAACTCTGGTGCCTGTAATGTTTTGCCAAACTCATGGCTGTATAACCACAGTTTTTCAAATTCTTGCGAGTACTGCGCGGTGATCGTTTGCTCGCTCTCCATGAAAACAATATTTTCGCTGTAATACTGGCGTGAGCTCAAAGACCAATTGGCAGAGCCGGTGATCAACATTGGATTTTCACTGCCTACATCAATCACCGCAAATTTGTGATGAATCATCTTACCAGCACCAAGGTAACGAACATCCAAACCTAGATTTTCCAAATCCTGCATTTTTTTATTATTATCTTCAGGTTTGCCATAACCTTCAAAAATCAATCGAATCTTAAGCTCTCCGCTGGCAATTCTTGATTTTAATGGCTCACTGGCCAAAGCTGCTATCAATGGGCTTTTCGTCGAGGTCTCCATGTTGTACATGGCGATTTCAATATGTGATTGCGCTTTAGTAAAATACTCTGCGATTTTTTCAAGAGTCGGATCTTGCGGGTGAAACAGAACCTGAACAGATGCCATAGCCTGAAATGCAAAAATAAAAAGACCAAAAAAACTGCCACAAAACATTGAACGACTAAACTTGGACATCATCCCACCCTCGCTGATTTTTCCTTGCTGTAGTCCAGATTACCGAAAAAGTCTCGATAAAAAATCACCCTGTTAAAAAAAACGAAATAACCAGGAACTTTTTAAGAGTTAATCCAGTTTTTAGTTACAAATCGACTCACCTTTTTCTACAATAAAACAAATAAGTATTCACGCAAATCAGCACTGGCCGATTGCCCCTACAAAAAAACAACCAATGGAAAGGACTCCATGATGACCACAACAAATGCATTTGTTGCCAATTTGTTTTTGATTACGACAGCAACACTCCTGTCTATAAGCTCCATAGCACACACTCCTGGACCACTCAGCGCAGACCAACTGCAATCAAAACAAACTAAACCCATTCTAGCAGACCTAAAGGATCTTGAAGCCCTAGGTTTCCCAATTTTGATGAAAGACGAAGTCAGCCAAGTCGGCTTTACTCACGTCACACCTTTGATGGAGCAGCGCCTACAAATTCGCGCTCATCAAAATAAAAAATGTGGCGGCTTCGAAGACCTCAGCTTTGACGCCGAATTCGCAAAATCAGGCGCGCAAGTTTTATTAAAAAACCTAGCTGTCACCAAACAAAAAGAAGATTTTTATTTGCATGGCCCTGTTCGCCCAATGGCAGTTGAACGCAACGTTGATATTGACAATGCCTTGCTTGAAATAAATGAAAATAATTTGAAAGCGACTGTTCAATGGCTGTCTTCTTTCCCTGATCGTTTTAACAAAAGCAGCACTCCAAATCGTCACGTTACTGAGATGCAAAGCCGCTTACAAGAGCTCATGAAAAACAGCAAAATCCCATACGAGGTCAGCCTGATTAGCCATCAAAGCACAGCACAGAAATCAATTCGCGTGCGCTTGTTAGGTCAAACTCGCCCACAAGAAATCATCGTGCTTGGTGGCCATCTAGATTCGATCAATCAATCCTGGGGTGGCGGTACAAAAATCGCTCCAGGCGCTGATGACAATGCCTCTGGTTCTGCGAATATTTTAGAAGTCCTGCGCATCGTTTCGCAAAAACAAGCGCCGCAAAGAACATTGGATTTCTTTTGGTACGCAGGCGAAGAATCTGGTCTTTTGGGCTCGGCCGAAATTGCTAAAACCTACAAGGCTAACAAACAAAACGTTATCGCTGTTTTGCAATTAGATATGACCCTGTTTCCAGGGGCCGGCGAGCTCACCATTGGCAGCATGACCGATTTCACCAGCGCTTGGCTGAGAGATTATTTGAAAGCTATCAATCCGATTTACCTCAAAGCACAGATCAGCGAAGATCAATGTGGATATGGTTGCAGCGATCACGCTTCATGGTTTCGACAAGGTTATCCAACCCTCATGCCATTTGAAGCAACAATGAATAGCATGAATGAAGATCTACACACACCACAAGATGTGATCACTCCGAAATCAAGTTTTTCACACTCTGTGATGTTCACGAAATTAGCTTTGGTTTTCGCAATGGATCTAGCCAATTCAGATATTCACCAGCCTTATCAGTAAGCCTTTCGAAACAAAAGACTTAAGATCATTTACGATAGCAAGGGTGTTTGAAATCAAACACCCTTTAAACAACACCCAATAAAATACTGAAGTACTGACAAGTGCTACCAGCCAAAACAAACAAATGCCAAATACCATGGGCATGTTTCCAACGATTATCGAATATAAAAAATATAATCCCCACGGTGTAAAACAAACCGCCCAAAATCAACCAAATCAAAGACGCTGTTCCCATTGATTGCCACATTGGCTTGATCACAAGCATCGCCAACCAACCCATGATCACATAGATCACCAATGACAATCGGCGAGTCTGACTCTTACGAACAATTTCTTGAGTGATACCAAAAATAGCCAATCCCCAGGTTGTTCCGAACAACCACCACCCCTGCTGCTCACGCAAAGTGACCAACGTAAATGGCGTATACGATCCCGCAATCATCAAATAAATCGCAATGTAATCCAATTTTTGAAAAAACAATTTCGAAGGTCCACGCAGTGAGTGATACAAGGTCGAAAACCCATACAAAAAAATCATCGTTGCCCCATAAACAGAACAACTGACAATTTTCCATGGATCGTGAGTGATAGCAGCCAATGTAATAAGCACTGATACCCCGACCAGACTTAGCATCACGCCGACCAAGTGACTGATACTGTTGAAACGTTCTCCAGGATACATAGACGCCCTCTCATGATGTTGATTCGAAGAAATATGCAATAAATCATGTACATTAGCAAACTGTGATGTATAAGCCTAACCCATATGAGTCACACACTGTTTACACAAATGCCGCTGATCGCCCCTATTCAATCTGCCCTACAAGCCACTGGTTATACACAACCAACGCCCATTCAAGAGCAAGCCATTCCACTGATACTGAACCAACATGATTTATTAGGGATTGCTCAAACTGGAACAGGAAAAACCGCAGCATTTTGCCTGCCAATTATTCAAAATTTATATAAAAATCCACGCAAGGTAAAATCATACACGCCTCGCGTTTTGATTTTAGCACCGACCCGCGAATTGTGTCTGCAAATTCATCAGAACCTGACTGTTTACTCACAATTTTCAAAGCTTACTTCCGCTGTTATTTTTGGTGGCGTTGGCCAATCTCCACAGGTCAAAGCCCTGGCTTCAGGTATTGATATTTTGGTTGCAACGACAGGCCGCTTGATGGATTTGGTGCAACAGGGTTATGTCAAATTAGATGCAATCGAGGTTTTCGTTTTAGATGAAGCCGATCGCATGTTGGACATGGGATTTTTTCCTGATATCAATCGCATCATCACCATGATTCCTAAAAAACGACAGAATTTGTTTTTCTCGGCTACGATGCAAAAAGAAGTCGACGTCTTAGCAAGAAAAATTTTAACAGATCCAAAAAAAGTTGAAGTCACTCCACAATCAAAAACTGCTGACCGAGTTATCCAATCTGCTTATTTTGTTGAGCGCATGCACAAACAAGATTTGCTTATTCATTTACTGAAAGACAATTCATTTTTCAAAGTCATGATCTTCGTTGAAATGAAACACGCAGCTAATAAACTGACTGAAAAATTACAATCCGTTGGCATCAGCGCTGCGGCGATTCACAGTGATAAATCACAAGGTGCTCGTCAAAGAGCATTAGAAGATTTCAAACAAGACAAAGTTCGCGTCTTGGTGGCCACTGATATCGCAGCTCGCGGAATTGACGTCGATGGCATCACCCACGTAATCAATTACGACCTTTCTCACATGACCGAAAGCTACATTCACCGTATCGGCAGAACTGCCCGTGCTGGTGCTGAAGGTATTGCTATCAGTTTTTGCGATGGCAATGAAAAATCTT
The DNA here is from genome assembly GCA_964569545.1 of uncultured Bdellovibrio sp. Classification (GTDB taxonomy): domain Bacteria; phylum Bdellovibrionota; class Bdellovibrionia; order Bdellovibrionales; family Bdellovibrionaceae; genus CAZMVK01. The sequence goes on along the minus strand of CAZMVK010000030.1, from coordinate 14,198 downwards.
ATCTATTTGCAGTCGAAAAAGAAACCAAACAAAAAATTGAAATTATCAAAACTCAACCTTACCACTCGATGATTGCAGAGAATGCTCCAGTACTGCCACCATCAAAAGTCAAAGCCATCTTAGAAGCTCAACGTATTGCCAATAAAATGGCAAATCGTCGAGGCGGCGCAAAAGGTGGGGGCGGACCAGGTCGCAGTGGCGGTGGCGCCGGTGCGGGTAGATCTTATGGTCCAAAAAAATCTGGTGGCGGCGGACGATTCTCAAAAAAGAGAAGGTAATTATAACGACAATTCAGTTTGTCGTCTAAACTGATCTGGCAACACAGACATCAACAATCGTTGCCAGATTTTTTCTTGATCGTATTCATTTTCAATTTCAACAAAAGCATCTTGCACACATTTTGCCAGTAGAATCTCATCAGCAAATATTTTCTCAGTCTGCAAAGCTAAATCAGCGAAATTTTTTGTTTCAAATAAAAAACCATTTTTCTGATGAGTAATAATATCAGGCACCCCACCAGCTCGCGAAGCCAATACAGGAACTCGACAAGCCATGGCCTCGAGCAAACAACGACCAAAAGTCTCTTTATGTGATGGCAACCACAACAAATCAAAATATGGCAAAAGATTCTCAATATTAGACTGATAGCCATGAAAAAAAACGTGCTCACTAATATTTAATCGCTCGGCAAGCTTTTGCAATTCAGGTAAAAACGCATCTTCGTTTGGGGTGTCCTCGCCAACAAAGTGCAATTTATATTTGTTCGGAAATTTTTCTAACAACAAAGCCAAAGCATGCAAAGCAATATCCTGACCTTTTTGACGATCAAGTCTTGCTACTACAGCAAGATGAATTGGATTAACATCTGCATGAGCTGCAGCAGATTTATTTACAAAAAAATCACTGGCAGATAAATTCCATGCGACAGGCAAATTGTCGACAAACCCATCTTGAATTTCATTTTTCAATTTGCTTTGTCTATTTGATTTAAATGGCAATGGTTGAAACTTTTTTCGATCAACTCCATTAGGTATAATGCAAATTTTTTTATCTGCGATACCCATTGTTTCCATCAAATTTCTTTTATGCAAATCTGTCAAAACGATCCACTGATTTACTTTAGAAAATAAATACTGATGCCAAAGATCTTTTTTCTGCAAACCATAAAAGGTATGAGACAACAAAGAAACCTTGCCTTGAGTACGCCCAAAAGCAAAGGCTTTCAATGCTTGTTGCCGATGAAACAAAAAGGCAGTCTGTGGCGAATCCATTTGTTTTTTAAATTCTATAAATACTTTTTTTGCTTTTGAGCCCGGCGGCAAAAAAATGGTTGAGTCCGCAAGCCCACGATGATGAATTTCTTCCGCAAAACGAGTGTTTACTGCTGCAAACAACCATGGTTCAACGGCCGAATAGGACGGATCATTTTTACTTTTATCAACAAGCCACTGATGAAACTCGAGAATAACCATCTCTAGCCCACCAAAACCTATCGAAAATGTTCCTTGCACTATTCGCATTCGCCCCTCAAAAGATAATCCTTACCTTTAAACTCACCAATACAATATGGTTTCACATACACTTGGAACACGCCAACAAAAAAACTAAAACTCACAGCAAAAATACTTGTTTTTGCGATTTTCCAAATTGAATTTACTTTTCGGCAGATGACCGAATCACGGTATCAAGATTTAGCAACCGACGATTGTAAGGAAATTTTGTCAGATATTTAGGCAAAATATCCTTAACTTCTTGCGCTCTTCCCATTTTATACAACAAATAAATGTAATTCTCATAAGCCAAAGCATAATTACCCAAAGAGATTGCTTTGGCGTAACAATTTAGAGCCTGTTCAAAATCATTTCGTTTCTCATAAGCTGCCCCCAAATTATTCCATCCAACATCCCAAGTATAATTGAGCTCAGTCGCCTGTTGAAAGTATGGCAAAGATTCTAGACCTTGCCCCTGACGAAACATCTGCACACCGACGTTGTTGGACATCACTGCATCCCAGGGGTGCAATGTATGTTCACGCTGATAAAAACGTAACGGATCTTGCCAATCTTGACCACGAAAAATATTTCTAATTACCATCAACGAGACAACAACCCCCACCATCGACACCAAAACAACAAAATGTTTTCGACTGAAATCTAATACGGACCGAGATTTGTTCAACGAAATTAAAACAATTCCAATCAATGGCCAACTGGCTAAATAAAACCAACGATCCGCATAAACCCCATCAAGCGGAACTAGAATATGCAAATGCAAACCAGCCCATAACAACAACACCCACAACAAAAATAGAACTAACTTATTTTTGATCAACTGCTGTTTATAAATGTTAAAAATTAAAATCAAAATGGATAACAGCGCTATGGCCACTGAAAACCAATAAGTAAAATCAGGAATCTGAGAAAGCAAAACATCATGAGCCAAAGTTAACCGCTGAGGAAAAAATAACAACTCAACGTAATGACCCAAAATCCATGGCAACAACTGCAAACGCTCTAAAAAACTGGCTTCAGAAATATGCAGCCAAGAATTGCGTAGCACGGTCAATCCGATACTGTGACGAATATAAAAATATCCCGCAAGCAATCCCACTGAGCCAATAAATATTGAACGAAATTTATTTTTAACAAAACAATATGAATAAAACGGTACTATAAATAAAAATAACAAACCGGTCTCTTTCGAGAAAAAAGACGCAGACAAAACAAACAAACAAACAACAAGGGCTCGTTTCGAGTTTGCAGAAAACTGCAAAATCAAAAGCGCTAAAAGACCAAAAAACAAATACAATATATCTTGAGCATCAGCGAGATAAAATAAAACTTCGGAATTGATCGGATGCAAAAGAAAAAACAAGCCCCACAGATAAGCCAAACCCAGTGGTAAATACAAACTGGCCAATAAGGCAATCATTGCTGCCGATCCCACGTGTAAAAACCAAAGTGGCAACCGAAATGCTGCCGCATTTTCACCAAATGAATTCCAAATCAGAGCATAATAAGTGGTCATCAATGGCTTGTAATAAACTCCGCCAAGCTTACCCGTTCCGCCAGAGTCCATGGTCGACGAAGTCCAAAACTGCCCCCACCCATCCCAGGTCTGAATGGCAGAGTTGCCAACAATCTGAATTTCATCATCCATCATAAATGGATTGTTCGCAAACCAAGCATATGTTGCAGAAAAAACAAGCAAGTAACTTAAAAAAAAGAGAGCGAATTTTGACTTGGAGCTTAAGCTCTGAACTGCCTTATCGCCATTGTAGACTTGGCATAAAGACTCAAAGTGCTTAGAAATAAAATGTGTACTTGCTGTAATCATATCTTCAAAGTCTAACCAAAACGACACCTGACCGCCACCTAAGATTGAATTCTTTTTGAACCAGATCTCATCTCAAAAATACCTCTTACTGCAAAAAGCCAAATTGATTTTAATCTTCGTTACTCCTCGGCAGCCAGCTCAATAAGGATTTTCATCACACTTAGCTTAAATGAGGATACACCCTAAAATGAATTTGCTATTTTTCGTTGCTGAATTTCAATTTAGGCTCCGCTAAATCACATCTTCGCGCCTCGATCAGCTAAAAAATCCCTTCGCTGCCCAACTAAAATAATTTTTCAACAGCCTGCTCAGCTAAAAGCCATCATAAGTGCTATTTATAAACTCTTTTATTGCCAAGTATTTGATTTTCTAATACCTAATGACCCAGCCGTTTTATCAGTCGAATTCTTGGGAGGGTTCATGGATTTATTGATTGTTGGTTCTTGCTTAGCGTTTGTCATTATCTTGTATTTTAAAAACAACCCCCTCAATCACACACGTAAATTCATGGTTCGTCGTTTTATCAATTGGTTCCCGCTGGGCATGTCTTACGCGTTCCTTTACATGGCTCGTTACAACTTGAATGTTTCTAAAAATGCCATGGGCGAAATGATGACCAAAGAGCAGTTTGGATTGATTTTTGCCGCAGGAACTATTACCTACGGTTTATCATTCTTACTGAATGGTCCACTGGTTGATAAAATTGGCGGAAAAAAAGGTATTATCATCGCCTGCATCGGCTCTTCTTTGATGAACATTCTAATGGGCGGAGCAACCTATCTCTACATGATGGGCCGATTGCATACCAACATGGTTTTAGTTTTCTCTGTTCTTTATGCTCTGAATATGTTTTTCCAGAGTTACGGCGCAGTTTCCATCATCAAGGTCAAAGCATATTGGTTCCACGTTCGTGAACGCGGAGTTTTTGGTGCTATCTTTGGAACCTTGATTTCTTTTGGGGTGTACTTTGCATTTGACTGGGGCCAAGCGATTATCGATGCTTCAAAAATCCATCCAACAACGGAATTAAATCACACACAAAAATTAATCCAGCATCTTTTTGCTGTTGATACTGTTGCAACAGATTCAACATGGTTGGTATTTTTAATTCCTTCATTTCTTTTGATGTGCTGGGCATTGATCGACTTTGTCGTTCTTAAAGACTCGCCTAAAGAGGCAAATTTTGATGATTTTGACACTGCTGATGCCTCATCAACTGATGATGATCAAGATGTTCCAATCACTATTGGTTTTTTACTGAAAAAGATTTTCACCAGCCCGA
>CAZMVK010000030.1:0-9570 GCA_964569545.1 uncultured Bdellovibrio sp. | reverse complement strand
AGCCCGATCATGTACACCATTGCGTTGGTTGATTTCAGCTCTGGGGTTTTGCGTAATGGTATTATGCAATGGTACCTTGTTTTTGCTCATGAAATGAAAATTAAAGATCCAGTTTATTATTCTGGTGCTGAGTTTTTTGTGAAAAACTGGGGTCTGCTGTTGTGTGTGACTGGTATTTTGGGCGGATTTACCGCAGGTATTATTTCCGATCGTTTTTTCCAATCACGCCGTGGGCCACCTGCTGCGATTAACAACGCGATCATGATTATTCTTTTATTAATAATGACCCAAACATTGATGACCAATCCGACAACATTTGGAATATTAGCAATCTTGATGACCTTGGTGGTAATTGGTGTGCACTCGTTAATGTCAGGAACAGCTGCTGCTGATTTCGGCGGTAAAAAAATGACTGCGACAGCGTCTGGTATCGTCGATGGTTGTGTTTACCTAGGCAGCGGAATTCAATCTTTATCGATTGGTTTTTTATCGGCAAAAAGCTGGACGTATTGGCCAATGTTCTTATTGCCTTTCGCAGTCTTTGGCTTATTTCTTTCAATCCGCATGTGGAAAGAACTACCAGAAGCCACTCGAAAATATATTCTTGAGGTAGAAAACGTAGAGCTAAAAGAAACTCAGGCAGCTCACAAAAAAGAAGCTCACCTGACTCACACCTAATATTTGAATTTAACCATAGGGCGTGAGGACACGCCCACTGTTTACAATAAAAAACCTGATGATTAAAAAATCATTCAGGTTTTTTTGTTTTTACTGAGCGTCTAATTTAAATTCTGTATGTAAAGCTTCAGCTGCTTTTTTCAAATGCTGCTGATCAACCACGGCACTGATTTTAATTTCTGATGTGGTCACCAAATGAACTGGAATCTGATGAGCTGCTAACACCGTAAAAAAGCGAGCAGCAACACCTGGGTGATTTCTCATCCCAACTCCAACCACTGATATCTTAGCAACATTATCCATAATCGTTTGTTCGATATGAACAGAACCTGCTGCTTTCAAAACTTCTTTTAATACTTGCAAGGTCAATGGCAAATCTTCTTGTGTGACTGAAAAAGCCAAACGTTGTCCCTCGGCCCCTTGGCTTTGGGTGATAATATCGATACTGACTCCACGAGTAGCCAATACCTGAAATAAATTAGCCAAAAAAGACGTATCTGAGGGAATCGGATTCAATTTAATAACGACAGTCGATGCATCATGAGTCACACCAGCAACTAGAGGATTTTCCATTTTTTCTTTTCCTTTTTGATATTCTGCCAAGTTCTGTTCCGAAACAATCCACGTGCCCTCACGTTCAGCGAAGGTTGTACGCAAATGGATTTTCACATTATGTTTTGCACCCAGCTCGACCGAACGAATGTGTAAAACTTTCGAACCTAAAGAGGCCATCTCCATCATTTCTTCAAATGACAAAGCAGCAATTTCCTTGGCTTTAGGCACAAGCCTTGGATCTGCCGTAAACACAGCTGGTACATCAGTATATATTTCGCAGGAAGAAGAGTTCAATGCCGCTGCTATTGCCACGGCCGTCGTATCAGATCCCCCACGGCCCAAGGTGGTGATATTCATTTCTTCATCGACACCTTGAAATCCTGCAATGATCGGAATGATGCCTTCATCCACCCAGCGATGCAGAGCCTCGGTTTTAATATTTAGAATTCTAGCTTTTGAATAAAGCTTATCCGTTTCAATCCCCAACTGATAAGCCAACAAAGGTTTTGCTTTGTATCCACGTTTTTCAAAAGCAATGGCTAACAGAGCAATAGAAACCTGCTCTCCAGAAGCCACCAACATATCATAGGCTGGGCCACGATAATTCGAATCAATCTGATTTGCCAAGGCCACCAAACGATTGGTTTCACCTGACATGGCAGAGGCAACAACAACTGGTTTTTCACCTTTATTCAAATCTCGAATCACACGCTCAGCAACAGCTTCGATGCGTTCGATAGATCCAACAGAGGTCCCACCAAATTTTTTAACGACAATTTGATTAGAATTCATCTCAAAAATCCCTCTTACTGCAAATTCCCAAATTAATTTTACTCTTCGTTTCTCCTCGGCAGCCTAGCCCAACTAGGCTTTCTCGTCGCGCCTTGATTAAAATTAATTTGGCAACTTTCGTTGCAGAGGGATTTTTGAGATTAATTCTTTTATTTTGCATGCCAAAATGTTTGCTTTTTTTATTCGAAAGATCAAGTCAGAGCATCGTGCAAACTATAAAAAATAATTATTACATCAATCGCATCTATCTATTTGCAATTGAACTCATTCTACAGTTTATTGAGCCACTTTTTAAAAAGATTAAAACTTTAGTTCCGAGGGGGGCCTCTTGAACCAAAACGCTAGAGCATTTGCACGCTCACAATCTTCTACACAAAATTTCATTCTTAAATTGTTGGTAGGAGCCACCGTCACAAGCTTGCTGGCATTTTCAGCATGCACAAAAAAATCATCGACCTCATCTATTGACGGTGAAAATTTGGTGGTTGCCGGCCTTCATACGGATAAAACAATTACAACTGTCAAAAATAAATTGCGAGTCCTGTCCTCACTTGAAATGAAGAAAAATTTTCCAATGGCAGATCTCAAGCGCCAGATGCAATTACAAACCTTGGAAAGCAAACAAAGCTCACTGATTATTGAGATCCCACTGAATTTATTGAACGAGAATTATATCTTTGGTGGAGTTGTGACTCGAGTGATCGACCCACAGGGCGATGAAACACTTGGTGATTTGAAACTGGCAAATTATAAAGAGACTTTGGCGAAATTGAGTTACGACAAAGCCAATAAAAAACTGCAGGTTCTAGGTTGCACACTTCCATGCACAGAAAACTCAAAATATGTCGACCTTATTGATATTCCGGTAGCGATGGATTACCCACAAAACAATTCGATCTTTGTTGATTTCTCACAATTAGACCACGAGCTAGACATCGTACAAAATTGGAACAAATCCAACAGCAGCATCGAATCTCATGATAAAAAAGATTTCCTGGTATCGGCTGTTGATTACTCTTTAAATACTTTGATTTTAGAAACAAACAGTAGTTACGAAAGATCCGTTGAAGGCAAAGAACCATACCAGTATCAAATTTATACTCGTTGGTTTTTGAAAATGACCTCTGGTTTTGATCCAATTTTTCAATCGCGTGAACTTTTACCAAGTGTAGGCTTCTTTGATGCCCCAGGAGCTAAAGAAGACAGTCCTCGCATCACTCGCTTTTCAACTGCAAAGCCTATTAAATATTATCTCAAAAACATTCCACAAGAACACCGCAAAGCATTTGCTGATGCCTTGAATGGTTGGAACGATGTTGCAGAAAAAAGTCTGGGCCATAAGATTTTAGAAATGGAATTCTTAGAAACCTCAGACCCACGTTTTTCAATAATTGTTCCAGGTGATATTCGCTACAACGTGATTGAATGGGATCTAGAGACCATTGCTTCATACGGCGGACTGGGTCCTTCGTATGCACACCCAATCACTGGTGAAACCTTCTCAGGTGCCGTTTTGATTCAAGGCCCTGTGATCATTGATATGTACAAAGAATGGTTCAAGCTTGGACAAAATCCGACATCTGCTGAGGTTCAGAAATTTTATCATGCATTAAATAAACGCCCAGAATTCAAAACGGCGTTCAAAGCAAAACATAAAAAAAATAAAAGCAAATATCGTTACATTAGAACGACTCCTGAATTGTACGATGCACGTTTTCAAAAAAGAGATTTTGATCTGCCACCGACCAACATGAGTTATGAAGATTATATGTACGGATATTTCTACGATATGGTTGCCCACGAGATGGGACACAACTTAGGCCTTAGACATAATTTCCGCGGCAATCTTTCAAGCGATGACTCGATGACAATTGGTTCTGTTTCACGCTCTGTGATGGAATATCTTGGTCGCCCATTTAGATATTTAGACCGTCACGGTGATTATGATACGATGGCGATTTCATATGGCTACAAAGGTGTGAAACCAGAACACGACAACTGGTACTGCACAGATGAAGATGAGCTTTCAGCAGATCCGGTAAACAACTCGGCAGAATGCCGCAGCGATGATGCTGGCAGCGATCCATTTAAATTTTATATGGATCGATTGGCATTAGCCTACAAGCTGATTGCAAATCAAGGATCTGACAAGGCCTCAACGTGGACCAGCGAAGACATCGCACCGGTGATAGAATCCGCAGCTGATGGCATTATTGGCTACGCAACATCGGCAGAAGCAACAGCTGCAAAATGGACAAATTTCTTTGGTAAAAATCCAGTTCGCCCTGCAGAGCCCGTTTTAGTTCCTACCTATGTGAGTGCGATGCTGAATACTTTGGTTTGTAATTCTGATGTCGCAAATGATGTGGCACAAAAAACAACAGATCAAGATCGCGAAACAACGCAAAAGCTGATCACCGATTTCCAAAATGCAGTTGCCAAGCGCGTTCTTATCCTTGATCCAAATATGCATGCTATCGATTTGGGCAATTTTGCTTGTATCACGCCACCTCCTCCACAATTTGGTTTTCAGGTGACCTATACAGTTAATAAAACAAAATAATCCACATCGACGATTGACAACGAGCCAGCCAGAACATACTCTAACCGCCATTCAAACATGTCGCGGGGTGGAGCAGTCTGGTAGCTCGTCGGGCTCATAACCCGAAGGTCGTAGGTTCAAATCCTGCCCCCGCAACCAATTTTTCTTAATTGGTAAAAGACAAAAAATAAAAATTAGTAAATTTCTAGTTCTTTTTAGGTTCTCTTCATTTAACTGCAGATGGTTTCAAAAAGTTTTAAAAAGACAAGCACTTAGCGTTCTCAATCGATAGTTTCTAAAGCTCTTATACCCGAAGGCTCGCCTCTGGACAAGCTTTCCAGTTCCGTTCATTCTTTCTGTAAACGCATTCGTGTACCCGTTTTCAAAGTATCTCAATATTTCCTCTCGCCACCGCATAAATGTTCTTCGCAGCCTTTGTACCTCTTCAAGTTTTGAACCTCTCATCTGATCTAACATCTTCATTAATGCTATTCTGGCTCGACCAAATCCTTTGATTCTATAAAACTCAAATAGCTTTTCTTTCCACCGGTATAACTCGTCCAACTTTTCATGCTGACTTAAATACTGATCAATCTCTTGGCGTAAAAAATAATCAAGCTTTACTCGGCTATACAAAAGCTTTCGACGCGTCTTTAACTCCTGCCGGTGGCCATGGATTTCTTTTCCAGCCTTCATTAGTTGTGGCGTAAATAAACGCAATACGTGGAACTTATCTGCAACCAGCACTGCGTTCGGAAAAAACTTTTGCACAAAACTTTTATACGTCGACGACATATCTATCACCACCACCTTCACATTTCTTCTCCCAGCAATATTCTCAAGTCCTAACTTCAATGACTCATGATCTTTGCCTTGAACCATTTCAAAAACTCTTTTCTCCTTTAAATCAGTTACCATTGTGACAAACTCTGTACCTTTCCCTCTGACTCGACGGAAAAAATGCTCATCAATGCCAATCACCTCTGGCCACTTCTTGCGCTGTATATGTTCTCGTAATTTTACCTCAACCTGTTCATAGTAAACCTGATAAGCAAACCCATGAGATACATTATGGAACCTACTCACAGTCGATAAATCACTCATGCGACCACAGGCCTGAGCAACAACTCTTCTAAACTGTTGTGTCGATCTTCTTCGTGGAAATACCCCTGGAACAATCTCAGAAAAACTGCGCTTGCAGTCTTTGAATAAATCCGGTGTTTATTAATCTTAAGCCATAAATTTGAATGGCGGATCGGAGCCTCTCGAACAACCGAACTGCATCGGCCTGCCCGAACAGTTCTCTGTGATCCGCACCATTTGCAAACCACATCAGAACGTTGATTTCCTAATAAAAATGTTTTTAAATGTCCACTGAGCATGTCTCGTCTCCTTCCTTAAAATTCGTTCTGGTAAACAAATTCTATCGAAAGAACGTTGCATGCTCATCTTTTTTGACTCATTGCCTTATGCAGTGAAGTGGGAAGAACCAGTTCTCTTCCAGTTTTCATTAGTTGCATTATTCACCTCTAGATCTTGTTTGCCGACGAAATCTAATGGAAAAGAGCATCCCGTGGTTAAATATATTTCTCTTCTGTGTATTCTGTTTTCATTGAATTCGTTTGCAAGCACAAATGGCGGCGGAGTTTTGAGTTCTGTGATTGTTTATCATATGGGTGAAAATGAGGACGTTGTTAAGTTTGCAAATGCTCAGCTAATTAACAATAAGTTGGATGTTAAAAATTTAACAGCAACTGAGTTTGAATTTAACTCAGTTATAGCTGCGAAAACTGCTCTGGATCAGTCTCAAAACCTTCATCAATGGATAAGGAAATGCCCGCACAACTCACTGCGAGTAAATAAAATTTATTCAATAGGAAGGCTTGCCGTGCGGCAGGCTTTTTTTTCATGAAAATTCATTTTCGCAACAGCCACTAAAGAAGACCTTTTGCAGGTTAGTTTAAATTAAATTCAGCATTAAAAACTACAATTTCCCGCATGCGCTAAATCATTATGATATTATCGAATTTATCAATTCAACGTAGCTCGAAGAAGCGGCTCGATGCGACATCCCTTTAGAACAGCGGTATTCAATCCATACTTGTTCCGTCTTCTTAACTTTAATATTAATTGACTCAAAAATTTGAATTGAACTCACTAAAATAAATATCTCTAACTTCAACAGGGCATCTCGAAATTTCTCTTTTGACTCGTGAGATATCGGTCGTGACAATTGAAACCAGCTTTAGGCCAATTTCCTCGAAATTGACTTTCTGATCCTTAAGAATCGTTTTGAGTGGATTATGGCCAATCTGTTCCATGAGATGAACAAAGCGGTACTCGTGTTCAAATTTATATTTTATTTTTTTCTTAAATGGAATCTCATTTGAAGCATGATCTAAGGTTTGATCTAGCCCCGATTTGGTGGACACGAAATTCTGTGGTATAAGGCCTAAACTAGAGGTTAACTATGGAACTTAAAAAGAACAGAACGTACACAAAAGAATTTCAAATAGAAGCGTTAAATTTAGCTAAAGAACTGGGGTCATACTCAGAAGCCGCGAGGCGACTGGGTATTGGTGATGCCATTCTGCACACATGGAAGAAAAAGTACAATTTTTCAACGGACATAAAATTCAAAAAAACAGCAGCAGAAGCCGTTTCTGAAGCTGAAGAATTAAAACGTCTTCGCAAGGAAAATGAAGAACTCAAAAAAACAAATTATATTTTAAAAAAGGCGGCCGCTTTTTTTTCGCAGGACCATCTGAAATAAAATTTAAGATGGTCGCAGAACTTAGTTTTGAACTTCAAGATGTAAATCACTGCTGTCGAACTTTAGAAGTCAGTTGCAGTGGTTATTATGCTTGGCTAAAGCGACCACTTTCAGAGCGAAAAACTGAAGACGAACGCATCTGGCAAAAGATCAAACAACACTTGGAAGGCAGCCGTAAAACCTACGGCCGCCTTAGATTAACAAATAAGTTAAAACAAGATGGTGAAGCTATTGGTAAAAACAGAGTCCAAAAAATAATGAAGAAAAATAACATTCAAGGTATCGGCAAAAAGAAATTTAAACCAATAACAACGACACCAAATCATGACTTGCCTGTTGCAGAAAGAGTTTTTAAAACTGAAATTGCGAACGAACAAGTCACAAAACCAAATCAATACTGGGGCGGAGATATTACATATATTCCGACAGAAGAAGGCTGGCTGTATTTAGCTGTTGTGATTGATTTATTTACTAGAAAAGTTGTGGGCCACTCGATGAATAAATCGATGCCAAGTGAACTTGTGATTAATGCTTTAGAGATGGGTTTGCAAAGACAAAAAATAGATTTATCAAATGATTTAACATCTCACAGCGATAGAGGCAGCCAGTACGCCTCACAGGCCTATCGTGACAAATTATTTGAATACGAAATTGAGCAAAGTATGTCACGAAAAGGTAATTGTTATGATAATGCATTTGTTGAAAGTTTTTTTAGAACATTAAAAGTTGAATTAATTTACAACAGAAAAATAAAAACACGCGAGGAGGCTAAAAAACTAATATTCGAATTTATTGAAGTTTGGTACAATCGACAAAGATTACATTCTTCACTTGAATACATGACACCAGAAGAGTATGAATTTAAACAACTTGCCGCCGCATAATTTCGACTCCACTAAACTGGGGCCACATCAACCGTTGCTTCCACCGTTTTATTTGCCAACATTAAATAACTTTTGGTCTTTAATTTTGGATGAGCCTTTTTGAAGACGTGGGTCTGGAAGGCAATATCAATCAAATAAGGCTCCCACGCCGAGCTTAACTTTGGTGGACCTTTTTTAAGGCTGTTTTTATTGTAGAATGGGTCTTCCTCTGTGGGGTCAAAGCTCTTTGCCTTAACCTCTATCAGTTCAACGACATCACCTTTTTTAACCAAGACATCAGTTTTGACAAAAAGATTCTCAAACAGAAATGCAGCCTCATAAATAACGGCATTAGGCTGCTTTAGCAGCTCAGAGGTAATGTCCGCAGCCTTTTGCTTGTCCTTCTCGGTAATTTCAATGCCACCAGGGTGGTAAAGCTTAGCTAGTTCTCCAACTTGAAAACCGCCTTCGGCCAACGCCTCCAAGAATGAGTTATCCAAATTGTTATTTCCGAAACTTTTGTCGTCTTGATAATACAATTTTGTAGGGCAATCATAACCCACCTTGAACCTTGATTTTGTAAGATAATTCTTAGACAAAACGACCCCTTAATGAGGAGCGGAAACTCCCCAAGTTCGTATCGGTCTCAGGGTAATTTCGTGAATGAACCAAGGGCCTAAAATCGAAAATAATTTCCCCGCTCTACATCTAAAGACCAAGGCATTGACGCTTCGCATCCAATATAACTAATACAGGTCAAATTAAACAGTGTTGAACATGGTTAGACATTGGAATAAACACGGATTTCATATTGGGGTTAATGTGGCTAAAGTCCGGGGCGTTCGATTCACAGAACAAGAAGAAGCGATGATTGAAGAGTTTCTTCGTAAGAATCCGTTTTTCGATTTTTCAACATTGGCAAAAGTCGCCATTTTGGAATTTGTTAAAAAACCTGAGCTTAATTTCACCCCAGTTAGTCCAAAACAAAAACGCGAGGTCAAAGATGTCAGAACACTATAATAATCAAATTAACGAATCGGGGGACAACGTAGTCAACATTCCAGTTGAGTTTAAGAAGGCTCATCTCAAATTCGACGATGAACCATCTTTACTGACTCCAACATTTAATAAACTAGTTCAAGATGCAAAAAAACTAGATTTACTTTCAAAGTATCCCTGCACATTTGATTACACAGTTTATCGCGACCTGGAGTTGAGATATAAAGATAGGCCAATCTTTGGCGGAGTTGTTAAAAGAAGTCCCTTTAAGTTAGTGAATTCACACTCCTCTTGCCAGCAATGCCTCTATGCGTTTGAGGTAGATACTTATGGTAGAGGCTGTTCGCACAACTGTACTTACTGCTATG
>CAZMVK010000029.1:21903-25547 GCA_964569545.1 uncultured Bdellovibrio sp. | reverse complement strand
AGTTCTGTCGTAAATGTTGCTGTTACATTAACAAAACCGACAATAACTACTCAAACCAGTATTTCAGGGACGCCGAAAACTGGAGAGCGTGTCACTCTTTCGGTCGTAGCGACTGGCGGAGATTTGACATATAGGTGGTACAAAGATGAAGTCTTTATACAGGGTGCTGAATCAGACAGTTATTCTTTTATTTTAGATTCAAATACTATTGGAACCTATCAAGTCTTTATCAGTAACCACCAAGGGAATGTTAGGAGTTCTATTGTTAATGGACTGCTGTCAAAACCAATAATCACCACTCAGCCAAGTTCGCCAAGCTCGGTCAATGCCGGCGACAATGTTACATTGTCGGTTGTAGCTAGCGGTGGAAGCTTGCATTATCGGTGGTGGAAGACCGGTACTAAAGAAAATCCGCCGGGCAAAGTGAATGATTCCAGCTATTCATTTCCGGTGAAGGAAGAGACCGCGGGGACATACTACGTCAGAGTGAGTAATGATGCCGGTGAAGTAACCAGCAGTTACGTTAGTGTCTATATTTCTAAGCCAGTGATTAAGAAGCAGCCATCTCTTCCTTCTGGGGCCATAAAAATTGGCGATGAAATCACATTGGAAGTCGTAGGAGAAGGCCGGGATTTACACTACTCATGGTCAAAAGACTCTGCGAGAATTGATGGAGCAAAAAGCTCTAAATATACTTTCGTTGTAACCGCCGATTCATTGGAAAAACGTTATAGGGTATTGATCGAAAATTATTTGGGAAATGTTGAAAGCGCACCAGTCACTATAAGGTTAAAGGATAAATAGCAATTTAATAGTGATAAATTTAGCCAGCAAGGATGTATCTTGGTTCAGTTGCAAGCGCGTATGTGAACATCGTAATTTCACCTTGAGCAGCTTTGGAGTATAGAGCAAAGAATGAAATTAAAACATGAGGACATAAAATGAAGAAAAACAAAGATCTAATATTAGTTCTAACCTTAGTCGTCACTTCTGCCGCCGTTTATTTTTACTTTCATAAAGGAATCAATAAAGCGGAGATTAAAAAAGCGTTGTTAGAGAGTCCTGGTTTAAAAGGTATGCTGGTAAAAGTTGATGAAGGTGAGCAGCTGAGTAGTGATAAATTGAACCAGCAAGAAAATCTTGGCGATATCGGCAATCAAAAACTAGAAGATTATAAGAATCATAGCGATTACTTTCACGAAACTATTTTAAGTAATCCAGCTGCAAAAGAGCTTTATCATAATTCGATGCAGACACTCGGAAACTCGCCACAAGCACAGCTAGTCGCTGAGTTCATTTCTGAAGGACTCGTGCGGCAAGACACTCCTGTTTTCGCAAAGTATATGGAGGATTTGATTAGTGAGCTAAATGCTGGAAACAAAGACGTCGCCGACCTCTTAGTTGCAAAAGAAAAATTATTACAGGTCAATAAGTTCCAATATCAAATGGTTTTGAACATGGTCTATATGATGAAATTACCAGCCGATTCCAAAATTCGTTTGTTTGGTGGAGCTGTGTTGCAGCCTTATGTCATAGAGAAAAATGGATCCATTTCACCTCAATCCACAAATATCGGCAATGCGATGATTTTGATTAAGAATAGCAATTTACCTAAAAGCAAAGTGTTTTCTCTTCTAAAACTTGGACTGATCGTCAATAAGAGGAACCCAGCAGCTCTAAAGGAATTCCAATATCGAGCGAATGCCTATTTTCCTGAAATGATTGATTCACCAAAGCTAGAGTAACATAGGGAGTATGATTTGAAAAAATATTTAATACTTTTCATTCTTTTTTTTGCGACACCTTTAATGTGTCTATCAATTCAGGCTCATGCTGAAGTTATGTACGACAACATCGGCCCTGTTAAAGCGGAACCCCTGACGGGCCTAGATGCAGCAGATTTGATGCCAGTTTCTAAAAAATCTCAAAAAATAGAAAATCGAGAATCATATATTCGATCTTTGGTTGAAAAAAAATACAGTGATAAGGAAATCCAAGAGATGGTGAAGAGTCGATATTCAAATTCAAAGGATCAAGAAATTTTAAAAGCTTTAAGGGAAAAATATAGTTCCGGTAAAACTCTATCAAAAGATGAAAAAGTCTTGCGAACGGATCGTTTGCTCGCACTGTCTTTCAATTCTGGAAAGAATCAAGAATCTATGAAAGCATCAGATCAAGAAGTACGAAGAATTATTCAAATGATCTTGCAAAAAGAGAGGCAATTAAATTTACCATCTTCAATTAACTTTCCTGGTAATAGAATTGAAAGTACGAATTAGGATTAAATGGATTTACTAACGTCACAGCTGATATTTTTTTTCAATTGACCACGAAAATTATCTGAATATCGCGTAAAACACTCCAAGACATCGATAGAAGCAGGATGTTGTCTATCTCTAAAACCATCACAGCCTGATAAGTAATCTGGATATTTTGGATAAGTCAAATTCACTAGGGTATCAGCCATCGCATAAGTTTCGTTGTAAGAAATTGCAACACAATAATTTTCACACTTGGAGAAACCATTGTCAGCTGTTTGAGCTGGTGAAATTTCCATAAGACATTTTGCTAATTCATTGTTGCCGGTTAAATTTTTAAAAAGTCTTAAAAAATGATTTCGAATTTTAGGATCATCCTCACAGCGTTTCTTCAGGTCAAAAAAGCCAGTTAAAAACTGACTAGAGTCTTCGGCTATTTTTTTGTCTTCAGACTGAGCCATCAGTTGGCTTTGAATAAATACGCAGGCGTGGGCCAACTCGTGATGAATACTTTCTTGGATACTTTGCCAAGATATATTTCCTGCCTCATCAAGACTCATATAAGGTGACAAGCTCACCACTCCAGACGACGGAGATTTTAAAAACTCTTTTTTATTTTTCGAAAACTTTATTGGATCTGATTCAAAATAAAAAAACTGAGTTCCCAAATCTTGGCAATTGTCCTCGGCTTCAGGATTTTCAGGTGGAACACAGATGTCCATTTTGACCTGACTCAAGATTCGTTCACAATCACTGGGTGACCCAGGTGGACAGCATTTTTCAATTTGAGATTCTCGATCGGTTGCGAATAGGTCCTGAACCTCTCTCTTAATTTTTTTATTTTTCGGTTCTAATATATTTACCAAGCCTTTTTCATTTGCCTGTCGTTTTTTAGGTGTGACATAGGTAGAGGAATATCGATCGTTCTGTTTACCACAAGAATTAAAATTCTGTCTTTTTGTGCCGGGTGAATAATTGCTATCCCATAAAATCTTACATAATGGAAATTCTGGACCGCCAAGCATTGCAAGGCGAGTTTCAGGATGGCTTTCAATCTCTTTGATTCCAGAGCAAATCAAATCTCCAATCGGAATCGGACTTGAACTTTGATTTTCTGCCAAAGACAAAGCTCGACATTGTTTGGGAAATTTTGGTTTCAGTTGCGAAAGTCTCGCTAGCATTTTATCAGTCTGAATTGAAATCTTTCGACTACGATGAAGATTCTCTGCCAAACAATATCTAGCAGGGAAAACAAAGAGGTAAATTGAAATTAATAAACCCAATAAGCATCTGATTGGCATTCTAACTCATCGGAAATATATGGCCTATAGATAACAGGATCAATATCGGGATTTACTAGTAGCTGGGATGCATCTGGTCAAATTC
>CAZMVK010000029.1:0-21893 GCA_964569545.1 uncultured Bdellovibrio sp. | reverse complement strand
GCCGTTTAGAGCGGTCTAATATGAAATTACCAGGCTATAGTCTTGGTGTTTCTTTATTTTTTGATAGTTTTGTTAGTTGTTTGGCTTTAGTTATCTATGAAAATATATAAAAAGCAAAATTTGTAGCCATATAAGCATCCTTGAAGAGCAAAACTGCTTTTATTCGCCTTCGACCTTGGCAGGAACTCAATTTGCGGATGTTTAAAGTTATTGACAGTTTGGGATTGATAATACAAAATAGCCAAATGCTTATAAGTAGAGACTTTTTACATACATTATCAAATACAAACTCACAAGAGGCAATACTGCTTTGGGGGCCTCGTCAAGTGGGAAAGACCACTCTTTTGGATCAATTGGCCCCCAAATCGTCTCTTTACTTAGATGACTTAGCGCTTAGAGAAGCTTCGCAAGCCGATCCCGCCTTGGTTCTTAATAATCTAGAAACACCATGTCTAATTGATGAAGCTCAATATGCGCCTAATCTTTTTCCAGAGCTAAAGTTAAGAATAGATAAGTTAAGACGAAACAATTTAAAAACATCAAAAAAAAGAAACACTTTTTATTATCTAACGGGATCAAACAAGTTACTTCTTGATGAGAAGATTAAAGAATCTTTAGCTGGTCGCTGCAGTCTTTACACCCTACACGGTCTATCTTTTAAAGAAATTCTTTCATATGATCCGAACCTTTCAATTAAATCAGTTTTATTTCGCGGGGGATTTCCTGATTTATATACCCAAGAGGATATCTCTGTATCCAAGTATCTTAATGACTATATCGTCAGCTTTATTGAAAAAGATATTGCTCGGACTGCTGGAGTGCAAAAGATAAACGAGTTTCAAACAGTATTGCGTTTATTAGCAGCTAGAACTGGACAATTTTTAAATGTTAATGAAATCGCAAATTCTGCGGGTGTAGAGCAGAAAACAGTACAATCATGGATTGATCTTTTACAAAAAAATCTAATTATAGAGTTAGTTGATCCCTATTTTTCTAATTTAAGCAAAAGAATCACAAAAATGAAAAAACTTTATTTTTATGATGTCGGCTTATGCGCTAGATTGCAAGGCTACCATGACGAAGAAAGCTTATGGAATTCCCCACAAGTTGGAAGTTTATTTGAAACAATGGTTTTTTCAGAGATCGTTAAAACTAAAGATAATTTTTTGAAAAATTGGAATCTCTATACCTGGAGAACCAAAGAACAAAATGAAATAGATTTTATTTTGCAAGATGGAAGACGTTTTTTGTTTATTGAATCAAAACTAGGGATCCATGGCGTAAAACCTTTTGAACTTGATGTCGAAGCAAAAAAAGTTTTTAAAGAATCCTATCAAAAAGTTATTACAAGCGTAGGTTTAAAAAAGACTCAACTGAGCTCTGAGACCTTATCTGTGCCTATAAGTTTTTTAGGTGAGTATCTTAAGAATTTTTAAAAATCAACGATAGCCCTAGGATTTTGGAAAGTTTGAGTTTCGTCTTATATGAAAAAAACAGCACACATGAAGAATGGTGGATTTTCTTTTGGCTAGAGTTTCCGAATTTCCTGTTTCAAGTTTCGCACGTTTCAGGGCTCCTATTGCTAATGCGATATGAATGCCTGGGCTTTCCAGGAGTGTTAAAAGCGTTGGTATAAACCTGATAGCCAGGATTTTAAAGATGTGCATCAACTCTCAATGCACGGTCTGGAAACCATCAATAAATTGAAAGCTCTTATTATGTAAATAACTTGGTCCTTGGTAATGTCCAATCTCGGGAGCTGTGACAAAAAGATCATTTTCGATCGCAGCCGGCATTGTGTACTCTAAAGCGTTTAGAATTTTGCAGGTGATCCAGATATTATCATTTTGTACCAGTGGTCGCAGATTCTCAGTTTGATTAAGACTGTCTGTAGCCATTTTCACCATCAAACGCAGTTTGCTGATGATGTTACTCATCATCTGTTTTCGTTGATCCAGATTGCCAACCTTTTTTAATTGTCGCATTTGCGATTGAATATTTTCAGCAATTTGCCCGGCTTTGTATTTTAATGTTTCCGTGCGTGGTCCATCATCTGGTGTGCGGGCTGTTTTAATTAATTTTGTCACCATCTCTTGCACCGCTTGATTTGAGAATTGCCATTTCATTTGTGCTTCTAAAGGTGAATAATATTTTAAAGATTGCGGCATTAAGAAATTGAAATAATTTTTTTCACCACTGCGATTTTTGAAAAATTCGATATAGTCTTTTTGAAATTCAGATCGAGTCACCCAGTTGGCTTTACGATTGATATTAATTTGAATTTGCAATTGATCAAAACCATCAAAATTTTTGTTGGCAACACCTTCAATATTTAAATTTGTTTCAGTGCCGTGGGCAGCAATTCGTGTAACATAGTCTACAACTGAGGTGATGTCAGAGCCAGGATTGAGCTCATCAGTCCAAAGATTTTGCAAGTCTCGCCCTTGTTGTTTACTGAACTGAGTTGCAAACAAATGATCCGTGATCGCAACGGGATGATCGATATTTGTGGTAAATTCAGTCGAAGAGTCCGCCGTTGATTGATTCCAGTCCCAGACTAATAAACTTTTATTGCTAAAAGCGGTTTCAATATTAGCATTGGATTCAGAAAATTTAGCTAATAACAAATTAGCATTGGATTTGTGTTCTAAAACCAAATCGTTGATGGCTTGTCTGGCAGTTTCCTCTGGGATTTTTTTTAGATCAAAACGATAGTATTGTGTTTTTGGATGTTGCCACTCTTTACCAGTTTCAAAGCGCATTTTTATATACGCAGAGAAATCAAATCCTGTAGACCAGCCATTGCCAGTGTTTTTAGATTGTTGAACTTCAAAAACAGAATCTTGGTTTTTGCTGATGATGGTGTTGGTTGCCCAAGCTTTAAAATATCTGACAGGAGCGATTTTAGCGACAAAATCTTTATTTAATTCTAGGCCCAATCCACCCAATGAAAAACTATAACTTTTGGCCAGTTGCAAGGTATGTCCATTTTCTAAATGATCAATAAAATATTTTGGCGTGCGAGGGACGATCATATCAGAGATTCTGGCTGAAAATGCTTTATGTATAGAGGCATAGGAATGTTTGTAAGAATAAGACCAATTTGCATACACATTAAATGGCAACTCGATATGCAGGTGCGAATTTCTTTGTGATTGTTCAACATACCCCAAAGGCACGCTGTAAGTACATTCATCTGTGGTAAGATAACGGTTTTCACCAGGTCCGTGGGCGATGTTGATATCCACAGTTCTTGAACAACCAAATTTTATACCATTAGAAAGCTGTACGCTGCCCAATCGGATAGGTTTCTGTAAAATCTCTAGCATTTTTTTTGGTGGTTGTAACAGGTTTTTTGAAATATAATTTCTTGGCAATAATTTGAGTGCATCTTCATAAGTCATGCGCGAGCCGTTGTACCAAGTCGTAGGATTGGTATCTTCGTCTAAATTACCATTGAGTTTACCTTCTTCATTGATATATTCTGGATACAGAGATTGCAATTCTCTGTATGTGTGTTCGGTGAATGATTTAAGCTCATTATCCAGTCTAAAGTTTTTAATAAGATTATTCAGTCTGCGTTTAGTTTTTTCAGCATACAGCGCTTGCACAGCCTTTGGAAAACCAGAGGATTGAGTCATTAAATCAATTTGCTGATCAGACAAACGAGAATAACGGCGAATCAACCATTTTAAATCACTGGCAGTTGCTTGCGACCAAGAGTCTGGATGTTGGCCGACTTGCAGATATTGTAAGAAAACGGTGTCGCCTATTTTGGTACTCATATGTTCGCGATAGGTGTTCACAGCGCCTGGATTTAAAACTGAATACCAGTCACCCATGGACATGCCAACATCATTTAAAAAGTATAATGGTTTCCATGTCGAGTTGATTGTTTCGCGATACATGTCCGCACGAATGTTTCGCTCTTTGGAATCAGACCAGTTGATCAAGGCCGCATACAGTAATTGTGCTCGATATTCACGTCGGTTATTCAGGCCATTTCGTGCGGAACGAAATGGTCCCAGTTTGTTATACAAATCTGAATTGGGATATGCTTCAAGGGCAACTTGTTTTAGGCGGACCAAGTTGTTCTGGCCATTCATTGAAGGTAATTTTTCTACACGCCCTGAGAAATTATGAAAGCCATCATTGCCATGAGCTATTTTCCACTGGGCTAAGAATTGCTCAAACGTTGTATCTTCCAGATTTAATATGATTTCATTGCGATAAACTACGGGGATGGATGGATACCCTACAGATCTTGCTAACTGTGCAGCAAGAATTTCGGCACTGACTTCTCGACCCAGTTTAACGCTAAAACTCTGATCGTTGAATTCAACTTTTATTTTAGGTGAGCCTCTTCCCATCATTTTATATTTAAAAATAACATTTTGTTTTGCTTCAGGAAATAATTTCTGTCCGTAAAAAATTTCAGATTTTGGATCATAACTTTCAATGTTATTATTGGTCCATAAAGCACTGTTAGCAGGGTCTACTTTGGATAAATCTGATGTTGAATTTTTCAAAAGTAAATTAGAAGCTTGCAGTTGGTTTTGGTCTTTAAGAGATACGCGATAAAATGTATCAGTCATTTTTTTTAACAAATAAATATCATTGGTAAAAATATTTGATTTGTCGATTGTTTCTAAAGGAATGAGTAACATAAGAATTCGTGATGTCTCGTCAGTGATTTGTTGTGCAGACAATTTATTGGCGTTAACACAAAGTTCTGTCATCGCGCGAATAACTTCATCGTATGCGACAAGAATTCCTTCGTCCTGTTTGTTAGCTTTTTTGCTAGCCTTTTCGTCGTTGAGATTGTTTTTTTCGATATAACGAGTTTTCAATGAAACATATTGCCATTGGGCAAACTGTGCTTTTTCTGAAGATAGACTTTTGATTTTATTTTTAATTTTATCTATATCTAATTTTTGATTCGAAAAAAATATTTGATTCAGTCGATTGTGAAATTCAAAATCATGTTTCGAACTTAAATTGAACTCGGCATTTGAGTAATAGGCCTGAGCCGAGTTTGTTGTGACGCATAAAAACACAGCAAGAGTAGGGATGGCAATTGTTATGTTTTGAAGAGATAAATGAAGAGAAATGCGACGAGATAAGTGTCGAAATTGAAAATGCAGGAATTTGAGAAATGTTTTTTTGTTATTCATATGAAATTCTCCCATTATTGCATTCTCAAATCACAACTAAATTTTTTACCCGAATTTGCAAAATGATATTCAAGATCTAAATCTAATTTTAATGATTTTTGTTCACAGGCAGTTTTTAATTTTGCAGATAAATTGGAAATTCGTTTTCGTAGATAGGTCAGATCTGTCGCTGTCATCATTAATTCTTCCGTGCAAAGTTTGTTAAATTGTGAACTTTGCTCACGCATAGTTTTATCTGATGAATTCAACATGTTGTTGAGATTTAATATTTTCTTATAGGTTGATTGTTTGATGTGTTTAATATTATCAAGCATATGCATTTGATCTACAATATTTCGTCGTGAAACGCCTTTTTCTGTCGCCAAAGCACAGTCATTATCTTTAAGCATCATTTTTTGAATTTTAAATATTTCAGGGTTATTAGCTACTAACTGATTTTGTTCATATTCTTTTTTGCTAATGAATTGAATTTGATTATTTTGAGGGGCTTTTTGCAGCCAATGTTCTGAATAGGCGATATTATAAAAACGATCTTCTTGTTGCATAAGATAATCAAACAGCAACATATCACTGATATCGCCCAAAGTTTGTAATTTTTGAACATTGTTATTGTTCCATTGTTGTCCAATGCTGGATGATATGTCATCAGCTTGTCCCAATTGTTGATATAACGGCAATTGCATAAATAATTGAGCACGTTCTATTTGCGATTTATCTTTGCCGACCATCAATTCATTCCAATCATTATCATTGTCTGAATTTTTGATAAGAGATCCTACTGTCGTTTGCAGATCATTACTTAATATGTAATGTGAACGAATATTAGATTCTGGACTGTCGAGTTGTGATTGCAAGGCTGTCCAAGTTTTTGCAATTAAAAGACTTGAATTCAAATGATCCAGAGCCAAATTAGCCTGTTTGTTATAGGTTTCCGTGATCACAGATCGACGTACAGCTTGTGGAACTTGTAATATATTTCCAAGAATTCGTGAGAGGTGATATGCCAAAAGAGGTGCAGGACTGTAAGAACAGCTGCTGCTGACTTTGTATTTGGCAATTTTTTTAGATTCAGGAGCACGTTTTTTACTGTCAAGATAACACTGTTTTCGCTCAAAAGATTTTTTGCTAATTTCAGAAGGAATAGAATAGATTTCGATGCCTGGGTTGGTGTGGTTGAGTTTTGGACAGATAGCTAATTGTGGCGAATTATAGAGATCAATGTTACATAACTCTTGTTCTTTTTCGCTGTCTTTATCTGAGTATATACCCATTGGAAAATGAGGGCTGATCCAGCAAGATTCGTTGCTATTTTCACCAGTTGAAAAGTTGAACATTTGTGATTGTCTGATTGAAGATGTGTCCATCCACGCCAATGACAGTTGGCTGATGAGCAACACCGAAGACGTAACCAATAAATTGTAGATAATTAAATTTTGTTGTGTGTTCAAAATTGGGTCCTTGTTTGTTCATTGGTTTAAATCCAAGGGATCAAGAGCAGGACTTGTGCCGTAATATTTTTTGTAAAAACCAATGGATAGCCTAAGGTCTTTGAAAATAACCAAGAAAACCACAAAGTGACCCATATTGTGACCACCGTCTAAGATTTTGACAGAGGGGTCGTTCTCCATCAAAAAAGTGTAAGTCATTGAATTGCGGTTGGTATGAAACGAGAGCTTGCTGAATTTGCATTTAAGATAAAAAACCTTATTGGATTTAAAAATAACAGTGCAGTTTTTTTCTACCTTGCAGATCAGATTCTTTTTTAGTGGATGAGTTGGTTAATTTATTATTGTTAGAATTATTGTTGTACTTATGGCCTCATTAATAAGTCGCAGAGCAAATCCATTCTTAAAAATGGAGCAGACTGAAGTGTCGAAAAATAAATGTTTGACTGTAATTTTAGCTCACGTGGATCCCTTTAGCAGAGAAAATAAGTCTCCTTTTAATAAAACAAAATAAAAAATATTTTTACACGCAGCTCAGGCATGATGGCGCATTTTTACAGCGCGTACATATGCAGTCCTGACCTTTGGAAAATGTTGATTTGAAATCATGTGGTATATCTATATTTGAATATATCAAATATATCGATCAACTTAAGTTTCTCGAAAGGTACCTATGAATAACTCATTAACTCTAACAACGACAATAACAACAGCAGAACAGACAACTAAAGAATTACGGTACTTGAAAAACTCTGAACTGGATTCGTGTATTAAATCCCTAGCTCAACAAGAAAGAGAGCTATTAACTCAAGTTCTGCATGTCATCAAAGAAATCGACAACCGCAGGTTGTATCTAGAATTAAGCTACAGCAGTTTATTTGCGTATTTGACAGAGTCCGTTGGTTATTCGGCAGCCAGCGCGCAACGTCGCATCGATGCAGCCAGACTGTTAAATGAAATTCCAGCTTTGTCAGAAAAAATCGAAAATGGAGAGATTCATTTAACCCAAGCGTCGATGATTCAAAAAGCAGCTCGTGAAATCAAACGCACACGTCAAATGGTCGTCTCAAAAGAAGACAAATTAGATTTGTTGGCATCATTGTCAGGTAAAAGCCAACGCGAAACCGAGTTCCATGTCGCTCAGTATTTTGATATGCCGGTAATACAAAAACCTATTGAACGAGCACAGGCTGATGACAGTGTTCGATTAGAAATAACTTTATCCAAAAGCCAATATGAAAAATTAAAACAAGCACAAGCCCTGCTATCACACACAGTGCCAAGCAATCATCTTGCGGATTTTATAGAATATATCAGTGGTCGTGTAATCAAACAAAAAACCAGCGTAAAGAATAATGTAAAGCCTGATAGAAATCTTGATGTAAAAATTGATCGAAATTTTGAAAAAAAACTGTCTGCTAAGCTGGATACAAAACTTGATGGAATTCTTGATTCATCATTCGCTGCGGAATCAGCAAAATCACCCAGGTCATCATCAGTAACGTCATTTACAGAATTAACTAAAGGATTACAAACAGGACAATTTTCAGGTTCATCTAATAAATTTCACGATGCCTTATCTAAAACTTCATTTACAAAACCATCTACGATTCTCTCCGCAGCGGAACTGGCTTCGTTACCTATCAAGAAGAACACTGAAATTTCGAAAGGATTCCCTCTCGGAATTAAAAAGCAAATATTATCACGTCATTTATCTTGTCAATATCGTGACCCAAAGTCAGATAAATTATGTGGTAGCACTTGGTTTTTGCAAATCGATCACAAACACAGTCGGTGGGCTGGGGGAAATAATGAACTCAAAAATGCTACGGTGCTTTGCTCTCGGCATAACAATTTAAAATATCGCAAAGAAGCTCAAATCAAAGTAATCAATCAAGAAAAATAACTTTGTATAAAAAGTTTTAAAAATTCACTTCGCTATAATAAATATCTATAACTTCACTTTTTTGAGATAGATTCCAACAAGCAGAGTGTATTTGTTCCAGTTTTTCCATAATAGAGTTTGTCCATTCATTGATGAGAATGTCATCGATCTGACTTGCTGATTTCTTTTTTCCTAGGCAAAAAAACTTTTTTGATTGGCTAGTTATAGCGAATTTTCTTCCACCAAGTATTTAATTCTTTATGTTCTTCTGGTGTTGGGGTGTTGATATATATTGGTTTTGTTTTTTTACTTAATTCGATTAGTTCGTCAAATAAGCTTATTACTTTAGGATCAAGTCCTTCTTTGTCGTTTTGATATGGAGAGAAGTATTGGTTGGACTCAACATTTGCTTTTGTATTTTTATGATTTGTCAGTATCTCTACAAATTTTTTAAGTTGATTAATATTTGTGGTTTTATTTGCTCTGTTCTTAAGAATGCAAACGTAATCAGCTCCAATCACAGGATGCTGAGAAGATAAATTAAATTTTAGCCAAGGTGCATTTTTTAAATTTATAAAAACACTCCCTTGCCAGCCATATATTGCCGTTTTTGGTTTAGTTATAAATTCATCTGTTGTCGACATAAAATCAGATGGAGTCAGGCCGATATTAAACTTTTCTGACAATTTATCTTTGCAATTTTTTGTTTGAGAAAATATTTTTTCTAAATTTTTATTGCCACAGTCTTCAAGATTGTCGCCGATCAATCGAGCCGCAGTTTCCAGCGGATCATCTAAAATGCCAATTGCAAATCCATTTTTTTTCATTTCAACAAGAGCTGATAGGCTGCGTGGAGGTGGTGTGCTTACTCGTGAATCGTAAGCGAAAATTGTGGTTCCCCATAGATACGGAATACAAGTCGATCCTTTGGTGATTAATTCGATATAATTTCTTTTTTTGGAAAGTTGATCTAACGCATGCGTGTCAAAAATATTTTCTTTTAATAAAATATCCAAATTTATATTTGATACGATTGCAATGTCAAAATGTTCTCGTTTCGATAATAACCTGGAAAGGGAAACTTCGTTTGAGTGGTATATTGAAACATCCAAGTTAAAGCCATTGTTCTTAAGATCAGATGCAACTCGATCATCAAGATAGCTCCACCAGTTAAGAATTTTTACGTTGGTATGTTTTGGGGCATCATTATGTTTGGATAGTTTTGCATGTGAGAGGCTCGCTGAGAAGTATAAAGTTATCATTAAAACAAAATATTTTCGCATGAATTTTCTCGATTCTGTTAGACTATTATTCAGTTTATATTATTCTATAATTATAAGCATTCATCAGCAGGAGTTACAATTGATAATCGTTGAAGTAAATAATAGTAATTTAAATATTTTGTTAAATTTAGCTCAAGCCTATGAAGCTGAGTTTTCACTGGTGACAAAAAAAAATCCACTGCCAAGTGGTTTATATTCCTTGGACACAAATTGTGATATAGATCATCCGTCATATCTAATCTACGATAAGGTAACGCCAATTGGATTTTGTATAAAAACAATAGTAGATTTACGACATGACATCTCTGAATTCTATGTAATACCTACTTATCGACGTAAAGGCATTGCAAAATATTTCGCTACAGAGATATTTAAAAAATACACAGGAGATTGGCAGGTTCGACAAATTCGAGGTGCAGATAAAGCTGTAAGCTTTTGGCGAGCTGTTATAAATGAGTTTACTTCGGGACATTTTTCCGAGTCACAAGTTGATGATGCCTCTTGGGGAACCGTAACTAGACAAATTTTTAAATCCTAAATCAGAATTTTATAGATATAAAAGGTGCTATTGATTTTGGAATGATTTTTAAATTTATCAGTAGACAACGTTTTAAGATGTCATTGTCTTCGTGACGGCTTGTTACCAGAATTGACAAGTCAGCAATATTATATTTTTCAATAACATCAAGGCCAGATTTTCGCTCTCCTAATAATTCAAAATCAGTCAGAAATAAGTGGTTTGATCTAGCAATCAAAAAGGATTGGCTTGTAAGATAGTTTTCAAGTTGTTCAGAAGTTTTAAAATGAATAAGCTCATTTTTATATAATGTGTTTAAAAATCTTTGATTCCAAATGTCATGAATACTGTTGTCATCATCTAATATAACGATAGTTCGTTTATTTTCTAAGGAAATTGCAGGCGTAAACCATGCAGGAGTCTCTGCTTTTGGAATTTTTAAGGAAACAATTGTTCCTTCGTCTATTTTAGATGCAATTGTTAAGTTTCCTTCGACTTTTTCTAACTCAAATTTTGCATGGTGAACGCCTATGCCATTTCCACTGCTTGAGCTTTCTTTGCCAAGGGAAAATCCTTTTTTTCCGATCTTCTGAATGATATCGGAGGCGATGCCGCAGCCATTATCTTGAACCTGTACAAGCACGTGAGAGTTGTGAGTGCTGGTCTGAATTTTAATTAAGCCAGTCCGTTCGCCTATGGCTTCAATTGAATTATTAATAAGATTAGAAAGAATTCTTTTAAATAACATTGGATCTAACTTAATAAAAGAATCTTCAAATGTATTTTGATCTACAATAAATTCAATGTTCATTTTATGTAACTGTGCTCTTTTTTCAGAGATAATGGCTTCGATAAGAACGGAGGCTAGTTGTGGCGAGAAAATAGGTTGTCTTTCAATGGATTCAAAAGAAAGAGCTTTTGCTTTAGCAAGTCGGCTTTGTGATAATAAGTTGTTGGCTATATCATTAATTCTTTGAGTTGCATTTCGAATAAGAATTCTTTTCCCCTCAGATACTTCATTTAAATTAGAGGCTATCATATTAAGTGCTGATAAGGGCGAGCGTATATCATGAGAAACCTGCGCAGTCAGTTCTCCTAGTGCTGCGGACTGTGTTTTCTCAATTAACAATTCATTGTCATTTTTTATTTGGTTTATATATGCCAACATGGCTTCATTCAGTGTGCTAATTTCATTCTCAAATTTAGAAATTTTAGGTCCAATTGTATGATTCACTATAATGTCAGTCATTTCGACTAGAGGTAAAATAATTTGTTTTTGTACCAAGACAATCCCAGCTGCAACTGCTAAAAACATAAAAATAAGTAGAACTATAAAAATCGAACCAATCGGTATTTGTGAATTTGTTTTGTTGTTCAACGTAAGTTTAATTTTATTTTGTCTGTCGGTTTTTTCTAATAAACTAATACTGACCAAGTTGGGAATTTTTTCTTGAAAAGTTGAGATTGGTAATGTTGTTATTAAATACCCTTTAGTGATTGCGGTAGGTCCTTCAAGTTGTTGGTCATCATAGCGGAGCGTTTTAATATTAATAATACTTTTTTGATCAAGTGATAGCTCAACAGTGTCTTGTTTTAAGTCAAAGATTTGTTTAATTTCATTTTCATCTGGCGAATAGCTTTTGTCTTTGAAGAGAATTTCACCATCTGCTGACATAACTATATGAGATAAGTTTAACGAACTTAGATTATTTATTTCAGATATTCGCGCAAATAAACGATTTTCACTGAATGTTCTCAAATGAGCTGGAGAAGAGATGTAATCAATAAGTTCGTTACTTCTTGCGATTAATTGCGCTGCATAATTTAAATTATTTAGATTGCTGAAACTGTAAACTCAGCTTGTTGTTCATAGTTTTTTTGTGCTTCTTCGCGTATTTTTTGTTCGTAATTTAAAAATGTATAAAAAAGAATGCTGGCGACAACCACTGGAATGACAGCCACAAGAAAAAACACAACGAAAAAATGTTTTTTCAAACTAAAATTTTTTAAAAGTCTATCAATATTTTTCACAACATTCTCCAATTAATTCATTTAGGTTAAAGCCCTTCGCTCTGCGGACAATGTGCTGATCGTATTTGTTCCAATTTTTCCATGATAGAATTTGTCCACTCATTGATGAGTAGGTCATCGATCTGGCTTGCTGATTTCTTTTTGCCGAAGCTAAAAAAGCCACCACGTGAATTTAATTTATCACGAAGGGGTTGGTCCATTTTATTCATCCAGGAAATGGTCACCAGTGATTGCACTGTTTCGCGAGTTAAAGATTTGGCTCTGACCACAAATTCCTGACGTGCTGCTTCGCTGATAATTTTAAGACCTCCAGCAGGCAGATTTAATGTACAATTTGAGTCATTAAATACATGGACTAATTTGTATGTTGTGAGATCTCCTCGTGGATGGTTTTTGGTTTCAGGGTCAATCAAACTGCGATCACGATTTCCGAAGGCTGCGCCCATATCATGAATGGCGGCTACCGGTTTTAAACAGATCTTGTCATCGGTTACATTTTCTTTTTCACAAACCATCATGTGTTGTGACCCACGTTCTTCAACGATTTGTAGAAAATTGGCAAACAATGCTAATACCTGATAATCCATTTTTTGTGTTGAGCTGAGGCGACCCCAGTTTGCAACAAAGTCTGTCCATTTCCATGGTGTGTTTTGTACTTTTTTATCGGGAGAATCATAGGATTTCATCACGCGTTTTCCATCAAATTTGCGTTCAATTGCTGCATAGGCAAAAGTATTTGTTTCATTCGCAGGTTGCTGTTGGGCTTGACCTTTTTTCCATGGATCTGCTTGGCAACCAAAACACACAACAGCTTTTGTTGGGTAGCTAATTTCAGAAGGAATTCCCATCGACCAAGCCATTCTGGTTGCTACAGTACTAGCAAAACCTTCGCGATTGCGACGAGCACTGACTGGATTTGAATCTTGAAAACGAACTTTCAGAATGTCTGGTTTTATTTTTTTTCCTTCAGCAGATAAAATAACTTTACCGTTTTCATCAGCTAACACGCCATCTTCATCGTCATTTGATATAATTACATTTTTAGCGTTAGCGATGACTTGTCCCTTAGAGCTCATCAGATGATTGTTTTCATCTGTACGGTAACAACGAAATTTGTTGCTAGATCCATTTTGGAAACGATAAAAATATCGACAAAAAATTGTTTGTTGATAATTAAATGAAGGTGTTTTTAAGTTTGGCCCTGCAATGATTTCAGTACTGGATATATTTGGTTTTGGTAATAAAAAATCAGCTTCTGCAAGGCAGGCTTGTTTATTGGCTTTGTCCAATGGTTTTTCCAAGTCATCAGGTATATGACAGGTTGCAATTGCATTTGCGCTGAGAGCCATCATTAATATAAATAGGAATTGATAAGAATTTGAAAAAATATTTTTTCTTATTAGCTTGTGATTGGTTTGATTCATTGGCATTTTAAGTACTCCATAGATAATTAATATTATCGCCGATTTAAATTTTCTTAAGAATTTAAAATATTACTGTGTGCAACGCAGGTTTGGATTTTAGCAAATCTTCAGCCCTCGTCCTAGGTGCTAATCGAAATAGGTTGGTACTTCTGACAAGTTTAGTAAAAACATCACGACTGTCGAAAACATGTACAACTCGGTAATGATTTTATGACTGACTATGAAAGCTTGAACCGACTAAAGAGTCTCGATATAGCCTGTTCAGTCAGAGATGTTGACTTAAACAAATAAGAATATGTGGGAGTATTCAATGTTGTTTAAAATAGTAAATTCCGTACCGGGTGGGTTATGTCTTTTAAAAAAATATGTACTCGTGTTTTAATTTCAATATTTTTATCCATACAGTTGTTTCAGTCTTCAGCGCAGGCGTATGCCACTGACACTCATTTTTATGAATTTTATGCGATGCTAAGGTGGGCAGGATACAATCACGAAGTGGCTCGTGAATTTGCATTGTACAATCAATGGATCGATGTGCAAATGTCGACATCGGCGATGTTACCTGTTCTTGGTATGGGAACACAGATGCGCCGGTTGTTTCATTTTCCAACTAATGCTGTGGAATTAAAAATTACCGGTAAATCAGAACATGGAATGAAGTTAAAAATTTTTGGTATGGCAACACGCAATCATCCAATGGCCAGTGAATTGATCAGTCAAGGTATGCGAGTAGGAAATCGTTTTTTGGTTGGTGGTGGTTTTCATGTTTTGATGGATTCATTTGCCCATTCGGGAAATCCATATTCTATCGGGCATGCGATCATGGGGCACTGGCCAGATCGTCCGCATACGTTTATGGAAAAACACAATATGATGCGGGAAACAGTGTTTAAAGCCATTGTGGCTGTACGAGATTTGTTACCGCCGAATGCTTTGGACGAAAATTTTTCCAGTGATGGCCTTCGAAAAAATGTCAGCCTAAACGCTACAGAATTATATGAAAGTTATATTTCCAATGAGATCATTCAGGACGTGGTGGAATCGGATCCAATGCGAGACTCGCGATATGTTGTACCTGTTGTCGGAGAGATAATTGCGGCAGCGCAATCTGAAGGAATTCTAAGGCCGACTTTTACTTTGGCATGGTTGGATGAAACATTTCCGGGAATTTTTAATCTAGGTTACAACGTGCAAGAACTCACCACGATGATTTTTGGTGAGATGACAAATTGGAAAAAATCAGAACAAGAAAAATATTTTAATTTAGATTTGTTATATTCAAAAGTTTTACCAGAATTGCCGGTCGGAAAAACTTTTGCAGGTGTGACTATTACGCGTGAGAGTTTTGAACAAGCCATGGGTGAAAAAACGGATGAATTTATTGTCAGCGAAATGGTCAGAATTATAGTTGACGGTTTTGTTCCACGAGAGCCGTTCCGAGACGCCAAGGGTAATTATCATGATGATGGTTACACTCCCAAGGCTGCTTTTGAAAATAGTCGATTGTTTGAGCAAGAGCAGCAGATTAAATTTCATGACTGGCAATCAGCTTTAAAGAAGATTTTTAACGGTCCGCGTGTTGTCTTAAAAGTAAATGATTGGAAAGCTGAAACGAAAAAAAATATTTTAAAAACATTAGCCTCTGGTTCCTCTTCGTTGGAAGAGAGCACTGAAATTATCGACAAAGTTTCTATGGGTGCCACCGGAGCCGCAAAATATTTTTTATCGATGATGAAATATGTGATTTTGGATGCTCTAACCTACATGCTAACCAGTCCATTAGAAAAATGGGGATGGATTAAAACTGCTTATGGTAATGCACGCCTTGTCGCCAATCCATCTAATATGCTTTATCAATTCAAAGAAGTTTTTGATCAGCTTTTGGAAAATGGATTTTACCGTCCGTTATTAAGCAGCGAGCAGGTTGAAAAAATGAAAAGTAAGTTTCAAAAATCGATGGCGAAAGAAGCCAAACGATTGCATGTCTTGGAACAAAACACTCCAGCGGGGAGAGTGCTGCCTCCGGTCGCAGACTATGACTTTGATGTCGTTGAAATTGTCCCGCTGCCTTTGCAGGATGCTCCGGCGTGTTCTAATATTTATTGGTAGAACTCATCTCAAAAATCACCAATTTTTGTAGCAATAGTGTTGTCTGGTGAGCTAAGCTGATAAACGTATGAAACAAAAAATTCGTTGTTATCGCAATATTTCTTCGATGTTGACCTTGGGCGGTGTTATGCTGAAACAAGGACGTCACGTTGTCGAATCTGATCTCAGTTTTATTTCTAAAGCCTGTCTGTTGGAAAACCAAGGACAGATTCTATGGCTCGGTGAAGAAAAAAAAATCCCTAAAAAATATTGGCCACTGATTAAACAAGAAATTAATTTAGACAAAAAAACAGTTTTGCCAGGATTTGTCGAGTGTCACACGCATTCACTTTTTGCTGGCAGCCGTGCGCATGAGTTTGAAATGCGTCAGCAGGGCGTGAGTTATCAAGAGATTGCGAAAAAAGGTGGAGGAATTCTATCCACAGTTAGCGCGACAAGAAAGGCTTCAAAAAAAGAGTTGCAATCATTGTTATGGCCACGAGTACAGAATTTTTTAAATCAAGGCGTGACTACTTTAGAAATAAAATCCGGTTATGGTCTTGATGAAAAAACAGAAATTAAAATGTTGCAAGTCATCGCCGAGGCCGGGAATGCCTATCAAATCAAAAAAGGACCAAAGATTGTTTCTACTTTTTTAGGGGCGCATTCATTACCCAAAGAATTTTCTGATATCAGTTCTTATCTAGAAAGTTTGATTCGTTATTTGCCGAAAATTAAAAAATACACTTCGCGTGTAGACATTTGGATAGAAAAAGGTTTTTTTCTTTCAGAAAACTCTCGCCAGTATTTGCAGAAGGCAAAAGAATTGGGTTTTGATATTATTATACATGCAGATCAGTTGACCTTGAGCGGGGGAACAGAGCTTGCCATCGAATTGCAAGCTCTGTCGGCTGATCACGTGATCCAACTGCAGTCCGAACAAATTAAGAAACTATCACAGTCCTCAGTAACGGCGGTGTTGTTGCCGCTGGCAGATCTTTATATGAAATGCGCATATCCCCCAGCCCGAAAAATGATCGATGCCGGTGTGCGCGTCGCCTTGGCCACGGATTTCAATCCAGGAACGTGTCCCTCACAAGATATTAGTTTGGTTGGATTGTTGGCTCGTCTTGAAATGAAGATGTCATTGGCTGAAGTGATTGCGGCTTACACGGTTGGAGCTGCATACGCTTTGGGTCTACAAAATCAAATTGGCAGTCTTGCTGTTGGGAAAAATGCGGACTTTGTAGTGATCGATCAGGATTGGACATCGCTGTTTTATTCGGCAGGAAAATCTTCTGTTAATCAGGTATATGTTGCCGGAAATAGTCTAGTTCTGGGTAAACATAAATAGTCTACCGCGTTAAAATAAGAAATCTGTCATAATCTTAAAAAAACTGATTGCCATTGTTTGTGACATTTTTCTAGGCTTACGTTTAGAGGGGTTCAAGGATGAGGGGCACATACGCAGCATTGATGCAGTCAAAGTTTTTTACACCGGCTTTTAACTCGGCCATTTTTGATGGACCTTTGCGAATTTATTTTTCGCAAATGCACGAGTCATTAGCGTTAAAAGTTTATTTCTCTTTTCAGGAAAAATATCCAAAGGAATTTGGTAAAGCCAAAGAGAGATACAATCAATCTGGTCAGTTGTTGTTACTGATGATTTATCCAACCGCCGAATCTTTTCAAACTTCGTTTTCACAAAACACCTCAATGAATCAAGGCAGCCAATTGGGTCAAGATGAGTTGTACGGTGATTCCGTTCTTGGCGTGCAAGGTGCATTAGAAGATGCGGACCTTTTGCAATTGCTTGAGGGTATGTGCACACAGCTTGCGTTGAGTGGAAAACTTCCACCTCACCGACCTTTGTCTATAGTTCCTGATGCAGTTCTTTAGAACATCTAGCCGCTCTTGTTTAGCTGTTATATAATATAAAAATGTTATTCGTTGAAAAACAAAAACAAAAAAAATCTCTCTGGCTGTCTGATCAAAGACAGCGCGGTCAAATCGTTGTCGAATATATTTTATTGTTATCGATTGCAGTCACTATCGCGATGGTGATTGTTTCGAAATTAGTAAAGAGAGACATGGACGACACCGCCAACTCAGGAGCCATCATTCAAAAATGGCGAGAGATGCAAGACACCATCGCCAACGACATCCAAAACTAGGGCGGCGTGCATAAACTCGTTGATCCTGCGTTGCCTTCGTCGGGATGGCCACTTTTGGCCAATCCCTCCTTGTCGCCTCGGCTGAACGAGTTTCTGAACGCCTTCTGACTTGGGTGTTTGGGGATTTGGAAAACTATTTTGGTTTTTCTGCACTTCTTCTGACTTGAGTGTTTGGGGATTTGGGGAGGTGTGCTTTTTTTCTGCGCGCTTTTTTTTACTTTTGCGGGAGTGTGGGATTTGGTGATTGTTTTGATCGGTTTTTTTGGGCGATCAACAAATGTTTGATCGCCGCCGCTTTTTCTTAGTTTCCTTTTCGGATTATTTTTAGTTCTAGGCCGTTGTGGGCTTGGATTTCGTAGGGATCTGTTTCTGCTAAGATTTCATCAGCAGGTGATACGCTCCAGCCCTCTTCTAGATTTTTTTCGAAAACTATATCGCCATCAGCTGCTAATTTTCCGTTGAGGTATATTTCTAGCTGGCGAATTTTTTCTTGTTTGTTTAATACCAATGGTTTGAGTTGAACACTGTCTTTCAGATCCGCATATTGATATAACACTTCGATTTTAGCACCTGGATCTGGAGTTTGATCAAAGACCAAGCTGCCATTTTGTATTTTGTAGCCGCTGTTGACATTTATATTGTTAATTTTCACGGCCACAGAGTTGCTACGAATTTTTTTATCAGACAGTTTCCAAGATTTTTTGTACTCTGGTCGTCCTGTAGGTAAATTACTTTGTGTCGATGTAATAATCGCTTTGCCGCTGGTGCCAGCATTTAGAACAACCTGAATAGTGCGTTTATTCAATGGCAGGCTTGGATTTAATGCTGGTGTTTGTTCTACAATATACTCTGCAAAATATGTTGTTTTCACTCTCGAAATAATACGATTTAAGATTGTATCCAAAGTGATTTTACCTTTGATCAAATCCGAGTATAAGAAAAATTCACCTTGGCTTAGGCTGACAATGTCTTTGTTACCTTTAAATGGTTTGTTATAGCCCGCCAATGATGGAGTGGCCGCAAAAACTTTCATTTCAGATTGAGACAGAGCATCCATAACCTCAGTGTATTGAGGAGCACCAGCGCCAACGGCGCCAGAATTTCCTGGTGAATATAAAAATCCATCATCAGTTATCAAGATTAAAAATCTTTGAGAATCTGTTCCCCATGGTGCTTTTGAAGCGTCTATTAAGGCGCGCATTGGGTTTTCATTTAAATCTTTGCCACCTGGATCTTGTTTGCCTTTAAGCGCTTTTAATTTAGCAATTTCTGAAACCAACTCATCTACTTGTGTTTGAGTCGATGGATCGTTTGGATCATTGTCATAGAATTTGTCACAGTTTTTGACAGTGTAATCACCAAAGGTAATAAGACACATACGAGTATGAAAACCGCGATCACGTGTCGTTTTGGTAAAATTCACTAATCTTGTTTTGGCAGATTCGATCGTTGAAGTCATCGATCCCGTGATGTCTACAGCAAAGACAATGTCTACTGTCTGTACGATATTTTGTGAATTCGAAGTTAATGAAAATCCGTTTACATTAGTGCCGTTCTCTTTAATAGAGATCTGATTTTGTAAAAGGTCATTTAAATAAGTGCCATCTGGTAACTGTACTTGAAATGAAAGACTTGTCTTGTTTTGATCCAAGGTATCTTGTTGAAAATTCGTTTCAGAGCTTGAAATCTTATAAAAGTTAGACAAAATTTCTTCATCTGGAGTGTTTTGCGCCTGATCGCTGCTGCTAGATTCCTCCATGGGTGCAAACTTCTGCTTAGAGCATCCCATCGTACCTACTATGCTTAAAGCGCATATTAGATATGATAATTGCGTGGGGATAGAAATGATATTTTCCAACAAGTTCCCGTTTATCATCTTTTTACTCACAGACATAAGTGCCTCCACTATTCTATGTATGCAAGACTATGCCAAAGTCTAGTATGTTCGATAAAAACAAATCTTATTAGATGTTTAGTTCGCTTTTTCTCATTATGAAAATGTTCTTTTTTTGTCGTGTTTGTGATCGATTTTAAGGTTTTCACAAGTTTTTCACTGTAAAAAACATGGAAAACGATTTTGCTACGTTGTTTTGCTGAAATTTTTCTGAAAAAAACTAAAAAACTTCGAATACAGCAATTGCATCTTTGATTTTAGTCGTAATTTTACGTAAATTGTCGAACAAGTTTCCAATCGTTAATTGCGATTGCGAACGTTCAGGGGGAAATTATGAGTCGATCAATTCTTATTAAGAAAATTCAAAATAATTATCGTTCTTATCATTCTTCATTTTTTTCTAAATTTTGTTTTATTGTTTGTTCTTATTTGAATGCGATTTCTTGTCGGCTGCGATCCGCGGTGAACGTTTCCACTTGTTCTGTGGTTTTTGTTTCGGGATATTTGTTAGCAATGTTTTCTCTGTCTTCGTGTTCCGTTTATTTCAGTCCACAAAGACAACTTGAAACTTTGAGAGATAATAACGATAGTAACAAACC
This sequence comes from uncultured Bdellovibrio sp., assembly GCA_964569545.1. Lineage (GTDB taxonomy): Bacteria > Bdellovibrionota > Bdellovibrionia > Bdellovibrionales > Bdellovibrionaceae > CAZMVK01. The sequence goes on along the minus strand of CAZMVK010000029.1, from coordinate 1,379 downwards.
ATTGTCACAAGAATCGACTCTTGATTACGAAACCATTACCTCACTGTCATTGAGCAGCTGTTTGAAATGTCACTCCGGTTCCAAAGCTCCTGATCTTTCGACTCGCGAAAATCTGATTGCCAATATGAAATCTGTTTTAGCTTCGGTTCGTGATGATCGCATGCCCAAGGGTAATTATCCAAAATTAAATGCTTGTCAAAAAGATGCTTTAAATGCTTGGGCTAACTTGGGAGCGCCAGAGCGGACAGAACAACAGATCTCATCAATTGCCAGTTGCAGTGAGATTGGTTCAGGCACCGTAACCACCACGACAACTACGACTACGAGCACGACTTTGCCACCTCTGCCATTGGATCAAATGCCTTTAGATTATAAAACTGTCACTGATAGAATTTTACGCCCTAAATGTATCAACTGTCACAATCCAGATAGCACATCAGATGCTGTGGATACTTTGTTGTTTCCGTATGATGAAATCACAGCTCAAAGATCTTTGCTCGGAACCTCTTCGGCAAACAGTAAGATCTTTAAAAAAGTAATAGCAACAGACGATACTCTGATGCCACCTGCGGATTCTGATTATGCTCATTTGACAGATGAAGAGCTTACCTTTTTGCAAAGATGGTTGGATGCGGGTCATCCTGAGTTTGTTACACCTTAGATTGCTAGGCTTAATCGAATTATTTTCCGAATTATTTTTCTTTGATTGTTGTCGAAAGTAAAAAAAGAGTTTGTCCACGAATGGATTGGTAAACACCGAAAGAGGGGCGTGAAAAGAATGCTCCTTGGCGTGAGAGTGAATACGCAGCTCCCATCCCGGGGCTCATTTCTTCCCAAGGCGAATAACCTGCCTGACGTAAATTTGCGATACCAAAACTGAATGTCGAGTTTTTTTCTAGAGGCGCTTGAATGTCCATGCCGTATTCTTGTTGGCAACTGAGAGATTCAATATAAACAAAAGGATTTTTACTGTCGATATAACCACACATGGAAGTGGTAAATCCCGCAATCACCCATTGTGAGTTCTGAGGGTAGTAGTTAAATGCAATCTGTGCCGCGCGCATAATCAGGTCGGCTGTTTCAATTGTTGAATCCTGCGAAAACTCTGTACGATAGCGACTCTCTGAAAGAGAAACAGCCCAATCAATATCCTGATTGCGCCAAAAATTATATTTTCCAACGTAATTGTAACGATGTTTTGCTGAAAAATAAAATAGAGGTGCGGTGCCGATTTCTAATCTTGGTAACAACGAGTAAGACAAAGATTGGCTAAGCATGCTTGAGTTGATATTACCAACTGGAGCCCTTTGAATTGAAAAGCTGCCAACAGGTTGAGTGCGAGCGGCTATGGAGGTTACTGGATTGAATTTGGGTGGTGG
>CAZMVK010000028.1:16228-25733 GCA_964569545.1 uncultured Bdellovibrio sp. | reverse complement strand
TCAATCAATCAATCAATCAATCAATCAATCAATCAATCAATCAATCAATCAATCTTATTTCAGAGCGGATTCGATGTCTTTGGCGATGTCTTCTGGATTTGTTTGTGGGGCATAACGATTGATGACTTTGCCGTCTTTGCCGATCAGGAATTTTGTGAAATTCCATTTGATCATTTCAATGCCTAAAATTCCAGGTGCTGACGATTTCAAAAAATCATAAACAGGTGCGGTGTTCGAACCATTGACTTCGATTTTGGACATGATCGGAAATGAGACTCCGTAATTCATTGAACAAAAATCAACAATTTCATCGTTGTTGCCAGGCTCTTGCGCGCCAAATTGATTGCAGGGAAAACCTAAAATTGTAAAACCTTGGCCACTGTATTTTTTGTACAAATCTTCAAGCCCCTTGTATTGCGGGGTGAATCCACATTTGCTGGCAACATTAACAACCAAAGTGACCTTGCCCTGTAATTGAGAAAGTTCAAAGTTTTTATTTTTAGAATCAGCAACCGTGAATTCGTACAAAGATTTATTTTCCATGAGGAAAAGGTGCCAGGCCCTGTTTCTTGTCGCAACACAAAAAGATAAAAAGGCGCTGCAACAAGAAACACACTGGCACCTTTCTCCCTGGGCCTGGCTCTACTTGTATGCTTTTTATATGGACTCAAGTTCTATTGGGTAATTTTCTCAATATGAGAAATCTCATTTTTAGACTTTTGATTTCAAATCGAACCTGCTCATTACCCCAGAAAATAAAAATGAGCCTAAGTGCGCGACTGTAAAATTTATTTCTGGGCAATTCGTTTATCGTTAATTTGAATGCTTGGGCTTAAGTCCAAGCCTGTTTTTTACGATAAGTAATCAACGGGGGTCCGATGAAATCGTCATTTATTTTTGCAATACTTTATGTGTTTTTGTTTACCCCTTTTCAGGCTTTTTCAGATGAGAATGAGGTTCGTGCAAAACGTGACTGGGGTGTTAATAATACTGGTGCCGGTTCGGCTTGTTTGAATGAAGTGGCCAAAGCGTCGACAGCTTGTGATTTTGCAAAAAATGACAAACTAAATAGCTCGGCAGGCATGGCTCAGATGGCTGTGCTTAAAATCAGTGAAATGTTAAGTGACAAGGCAAAACAAGCCAATTTAAACGGTCAATGTGATGGAGTTTCTCAAGCGGCCTCGTCTGTATCTTTGGCTCTGGGTGCATTTACATCTTATTGTTCTGTTCAGTTTTTACAGTGCCAGTCGGCTTGTGATCGAAGTGCAAAAGAAATGGCAGATCTTGCGGCCAATGCGGGAACTGGTGGTGTTGTGGACGTTGCTGATGGAGTGACTTATGATCAGCGCAATGAATTTGTGAGCGAGGCCAAGGCTGAGTGTGCAAAATTGCAACTCAACATTGCTGCGGCAAAAAATCAGTTTTCAAAATATGTGGATTTACAAAATTCGATGGCCACATGTAAAAATATGACGGCAAATTCTTTAGAGGCAAAATGCAAAGCCAATCCAAACGATGCTATGTGTTCGTTGTTGGCAAATAATGGTGATCCTAATGATTGCAACTCGGTTGCGGGAAAAAGCAATCAAGTTTGTATCTGCCAAGCCAATCCCAATTTGCCATCTTGTGGAGGCAGTCAGTTTGCGGCCGGTGGCGCAGGAAAATCAAATTACAATGATGGTGCCGATGGTGTTGATCCCGGTCTTGGTAATTTTGGCGGAGATGGTTTGGGTGGTGGAGCCTATGGTGATAATATTCCACCGGGTTCATTTTCTCCGACAGGTGGCGGTGGTCCATCACGAGCTGGTCAAGGTGGTAGCAGCGGTGGACATGGCGGAGGAGGCGGAGGAGGCGGAGGTGGAAATCCAAAAACCGCAGGCAAAGGTGGAGCTCCTGCTGGTTCTGGTTTGAATACAAAAATATTGTTAGGTTTTGCAAGTGCTACAGGTGCTGCCGGTGGTTATCGTCCATCTGGTGGCGGTTATAATAGTCCGTCGACATCTGGTGGCGTTGGTGCGCCTTCGAATGCAGCTGTTGATTTAAAAAAGTTTTTACCTGGTGGTCAGATGGATCCAGCACGCGGTATCGCGGGAATTTCGGGGCCTGATGGTATCACTGGTCCCAATACCAATCTTTGGGAAAAGGTAAACATTCGTTATCAAGAATTTTCAGCCAAATTGATGCCTTAATAATTGTTAGCGAATTCAATTTATTGAATCAGCGAATGTATCAAGTTTATTGCTTGCAATCTTTGTGAAGAATTTAAAATCAAAGTTACACTCATTGGGTTTAATAACATTTCTTGCAATTCAATTTTATTTTGTTCAAGCAGCGCGATAATTGTTTTGCTGATATTTAAAGAAATATTGCCGCGACATGTGGTTGTGACTGAACATAAGTTGTTGTTTGTTAAATACAAAGATTCATCGCTGTTGTTGTGTAAGCTTTTTTCAATCTGTTGCAGGACCTCTTGGGGGCCGGTGATCATCATCTGAATTTGCTCTTGATGTTGTGTCTGAATTTTTTTGATATGTAAAACTTGTGGGTACGGGATTTCATTTTGTTGCAAGAATTTTTCGAAAATTTCCAGAGCTGTATTTGTGTTGTCAGCGTCGAGGTTGAACAATAAAACTTGTTCGTGGCTGTTGACGGCGAGAACCTGTGATTTTTCGTAGTTGTGGTTAGAACTCTGGTTAGATTTATAGTTAGAGTCTTGGTTGGATTGCGAGTCATTGGTTTTTTTTGTTGTTGAGTTCAATTGAAACTCCTTGGCTTTGATTTGAGAATTTTCTGTGGAATTTGTTTTGTCAGCGGGAATTTTCTCTTGTTGTTCGGTCCGAGCGTAATTTGTTTCAGATTTTTTTTGGTTTATATTTTTTTTAGCCTGCTCGCCATCCTGCGAGAAAATTGTTGCTGAGCTTTTTGCGAGACTGGATTCGTCATGAAAATTATTTCTAGCGAAAATCCAGGTTCCTGCGTAATTGTTATTTCTAGTATTTTCAGCAGTATTTTGCTGTCTGGCTGGGCCGACATACATTTCCACTCCACAGGATTTGGCCAACTCGACGCTGCGGTAATGCAAAACCTTGGCTCCCCAAAAAGTCATGTCTAACATTTCATCGTAGCTCAGTTCATTTAAAGCTTTAACATTGGTGACGCAATTAGGATCTGCAGAAAAAACGGATGGAACATCTTTTAAAATTTCACAGTGATCAGCTTGTAAAAAAGCGGCCATGGCAACGGCAGTGGTGTCAGAGCCGCCGCGACCAAGCGTTGTGATTTCTTTCGTTGTTGGTGAGACACCTTGAAAACCTGCGAGCACGACAATTTTATTTTTTGCTAAAGCTTCTTCAACGCGAAAGGCTTTAACATCTTGAATGAATGCATTTTCGTGTGAGTCATCAGTCAGTATCCCAGATTGACTGCCAGTAAAACTGATCGCGGGTGCGCCAAGATCTAATAAGGCCATGCTGACCAATGCCATGCTGACTCGCTCGCCAGTTGAAAGCAACATATCCATTTCGCGGCGATTGGGATGAGATGATACTTGCTGGGCTAATTGAATCAGTTGATTGGTGGTTTTTCCCATCGCGCTGACGACGGCGACGACTTGTACAGATTTTTCATGCATCTGATACAAACGTTCGGCGACATTTTTAATTTTTTCAGGATCGGCCAAGGTGGCGCCACCATATTTTTGCACTATCAACATAGATTTATCAAACGACTGAAAAAGTTTTTTGGCAAGATTAGAGTTATTATTGCCCACGATATAAAATGGTATCTTGCGCTTGAGATGGTTTTTCATGCTCCCAGTCAGCCCATGGATAATCCAAATTATAATGAATGCCTCGTGATTCGTGGCGTTTCAGTGCGCATTTGACAGAGAGGTCGGCGACGATGGCGATATTTCGCAGTTCTAAAATATCTGAATGCACGCGAAAATGAGAATAATAATCGCGGACTTCGCTTAAAATATTAGTCAAACGATGCGAGGCTCTTTCTAATCTTTTGTTTGAGCGAACAATGCCAACATAATTCCACATCAAACGACGAATTTCTTCCCACATGTGACTGATAACGATCATCTCATCTGCATCAGAGGCTTGCGGATAGATCCAATCTTTTGGTGTTTGTGTTGGCATTTGATAATCGTCCCAGTGTTTTAAATGTTCGCTGGCACAGTTGTGAGCCATGGTCAGACACTCGAGCAAAGAGTTCGAAGCCAATCGATTGGCACCGTGTAAACCCGTGCATGCCGTTTCACCCAAGGCCCACAGATTGTCGATGTCAGTTCGACCATTTTTATCAGTTAAGATCCCACCGCATAAATAGTGGGCGGCAGGTACCACTGGGATGGGTTGTGTCGACATGTCGATGCCGTACTCGAGACATTTTTGAAAGATGGCTGGGAATCTGTTTTTTAAATATTCGCGATCGTGTTTGCGCATATCAAGATAAACACAGGCGTCCCCAGATTTTTTAATTTCTGCATCTATCGAGCGGGCAACGATATCACGTGGAGCAAGGCTTCCCATCTCGTGATACTTTTTCATAAAGGCCTGGCCCTGTGAATTGATCAGTTCTCCGCCCTCGCCACGCAAAGCTTCGCTGATTAAAAAATTTCTTGATTCACGATGGTACAAACAAGTTGGATGAAATTGCATGAATTCTAAATTGGCAACTCGTGCGCCTGCTCGGTAGGCCATGGCAATACCATCGCCGGTGGCACCACCCCAGTTTGAGGTGTATAAATAAACTTTGCCAGCTCCGCCCGTTGAGAGAATGGTGGATTTTGCTAGCTCTGCTGAAACCTCGCCGGTTTTTTTATCAAATACATAACAGCCAATGCAGCGACTGGCGTCCATATCAAGTGGGTGGATGTGTTTATTTAAAATCAGATCGATGCAAAAACTTTGTTCTTTGATTTCGATATTTTCATGCGCCAAGCATTGTTGCATCAAAGCTCGGTGGATTTCAGAGCCGGTGTGATCTTCGAAATGCAAAATTCTTCGTGAGCTGTGTCCGCCCTCGCGGGTTAAATCGATTTTGCCAGTTTCGTCTTTGACATCAAAATGGACTCCCCAGTTTATTAAATCTTGAATTCTATCCGGAGCTTGTCTGATATAGTCCTGGACAGTGTCTAAGTGGCAGAGTCCAGCTCCTGCTCGCAGCGTGTCACGAATGTGACTTTCGAAGCTGTCATCCTGATTAGACATGACGGCGGCTATTCCGCCTTGAGCCCAAGTGGTGTTGGCAGAGGGGGCAACATCTTTGGTGATGATGGTGACTTTTCCTTTGTGGGCGGCCTTGAGCGCGAATGCTAAGCCAGCTAAGCCTGAACCGATGACTAAGAAATCGCTGCGTGAGATTTTCATGAAAGAGCCCCCTGGCTTCAATGTTCCTAAGCGTATAAAGAACTTTTCTCGATTTGTCCAAGCCGAGTGCATCACTGATGCTTGATGCTGGTGCTTGATTCTTTGCTCTCTCTCTAACACAATATTGAGAGGGGATATGCGGGTAAAATTCTTTACAGTTTTTTTAATAACTTTTCTGCTTTTTGTGGCAGCCATTGTTTGGCGTGTCGATCAGATTCTATTCGCTGACAAGCTGGCTTGGAGCGAGGCCCAGGCACGTTCGCAGATGTCTGCCTTGGTGCAAGCTGTTCAGAGTGATTTGAAAAGTATGCGTTATTTATTGGCCTTGGGCGGACAAGAGCCAGCAAACGACAACAAAGAATTCGCCAGCACCAAAATGTACAGTCGTTTTCAAATGTTTGCCAAAGTCACTCCGCCAGCATCTGGAAGCAGTGACTGGCAATGGTCAGAAACTTTTTATCGTGAAAAAAATAATGTTAAAACTTGGGCGCCAACTTATGTCGGTTTAGCTCTGAAAACAATAAAGCCTAGCGAGATTCGTGAGGGTGGTTCATATCTGGCTTCGATATTAGATCCTCAGCGTAAACCTTATATTTTGTTGATTCAAAATCCTGGTAAAGATCAATCACAGTGGTATCTAGGATTGTTACCGGCCAGTATTTTTCAAGGCCTATTGGACCAGCAAAAAGGTCAGATGAGTTCAGTCTATCTTGTCAATCAAAGTGGACAGGCCTTGGGGCACTCTATTGCCGAGTACATTGGCAGCATGCTCAGTGAAGATCCGGTTGTTGCTGAGATCAGCAAAAATGGTTTAGCTAGTGGGGTCGGCGTTTATTACGGCTCTCGTGGTGAATCCATTCAGGGTTTGTATGAGCAAGTTGAAGGTACAAATCTTTTCACCGTGGTAACGACACCAGTGCAGTCGTTGTTACAGGGCAGAGATTTTATTCGCGGACAATTTGTGTTGATGGGTTTGGGGTTGGCTCTAGTTGGCTTGGCGATTTTTATGTTGCTGTTTAAAGACTCGCCGCCGGCACCGATGCAGTCCCATTTGCCAGCCAATCCTGTGCCCAGTATGCCTATTGTTATAAAGCCTGGAAATGCTCAAGCCAATGATCGAATGAGTGCCTACAAACAAGTAGCCTCTTCTTTGTCGCATGAATTGAAATCCCCGCTGACAACCATTATTGCTCATTTGCGATTGGTCGTAGATCACGTTCCTGCTAAAGAAAAAGAACATGTTCAATTGGCTCAACGACAAGCTGAAGAGGCTCGGTCGATGATTCAAAAATTGTTGATATTCACTGGTGAAGATCAAACGCCAATTGTTTTATCAAACCTTGAAACTGTAGTGCAAAAAGCGTTGAAATCTGTCGAAGCAAAAATCATGTCCAAAGGCATTCGTCTGAATAAGAAAATTTCTGCAGTGCCAGAATTTACAATGCCCAGTGATTTGGTAGCCAGAGCGATTGAAAATGTTCTGTTGAATTCGATTGAAGCCATGGAGAGAGCTGCACAAAAAGAATTGGTGATTGAGCTTAAGAGCGAGGGTTCAGACATCATATTAAATATCTCCGATACTGGCGAGGGGATAAATGCTGCTGATATGGGTAAAATTTTTGATCCATTTTTTACCACTCGAATAGGTAGTCAGCATGTTGGTTTGGGATTATCTACAGCTTTAGGAATTGTGCGAGATGCTTATGGTGATATCGAAGTCCAATCCGAAAAAAGCAAAGGCACCAAAGTTAAAATGATTTTCAGGCCGCAACAAAATATTTTAAGCTCGACAGAGAAAATAGCTGAAAAGACACCAGATACGAAATCAGTATTGTCTGCGCCAGCGGCTCCAGCTGGTCCAGTTGATGTTTTAACTCTCAATGAGAACCTAGAGGCTCGGACCATTTTAAATGTGTCGCCATTGTTGGTAGATAATATGATTGAAAAAATGTTAGAGGGTGCGGATCTAGAAGATTCTTTATCTGACCGAAAAGTAGATAATGATAAAGTGAAATTTCCACCCACGCCTAATGAAGCACATGATCTTTTTGCTATGCAGGAAAAAGTTTCAACGGGTGCAGTTGTTGAACCAGATGAAAAAACGGAAGTGTTATCAGTAGAAGAGTCAAACGCGATGTTGGGGATGTCAGAACCCTCGTCTTCGTTTTCTTCCTCGTTTTCATCTAAAATTGATAAACCACAAATAGAATTAAAAAAGAAAAATAATAAATTGGATCAGATGTCAGTTTCTATTCGTAGGCCGGGGGAATAATTGTGATATCACCTGAGCAGCGAAAACATTTTACTGTCTTTGTATTCATGCAATCGATTGATTTGAATACAGAAATGAAAGCTGAATGTGCAGCTGCAGGCTATGATTCTTATGTTTTTATGGATCAATCAACTTTGATTGAGCGTGTTCGCCAAGCAGCTCCGCATGTCGTGCTTTTTTCGCCAGAAGTTCTGTTGTCACCACTCAGTGATTTTGTTGCCCGTGTTTTAGAAATCAGCTCTGAAATTCAGTTGATTTGTGTCGGTGGCGGCAGTCAAACACAAGCTCTGCAAGAGTACCGTCCCTACAACCTTGAAGCCGTGGTACCAGAAGGTTTGTACGTGGTGATTCGAGCCATTTGGGCTTTGGATTCAGTTTGTGAAAAATTATTTCGTGTTTATCAAAATGAACAACTGCTTTTGCAAAATGAACAGGTTGAATCCACGGTTTCTGAATTGAAACAAAAAAATATTGAGCAAAAGCGTGAGCTGTCAGCGCTGGAAGAATACAAAAAACAGGCTCACCAGTCTTCAGTTCGCGAAAAAATAAATGCTTATCAAAAAGCTTTGGCAAAAGATGACTTTGTTCAAACATTTTTAGAACAACTGCCATGCAATGCGATCTATTTTAAATGGCTGCCTTCTGTGGTTTCATTTGTTGCTACATGTTCTAAGGGTTTGGATATTGAATCATTAAAGGGTGTCGGCTCAAGAATGACTTTGGAAGAGTCTCGCAGTGTGAACGAATTTTTAGAATCTGGAAAATTGCCAGAAGCTTTAAATGAGTTGATGCAGGCAGGATTGAACATTAAGACGTATTTTTCTCAATTGATTCCTGTCTATCATGGTTTTGATGGTTTGATCGTTTTTTGGGGTGATGAGAATTTTCATTTTGAGCAAATTGAAAATGATTTTCTTGTTTTTCGAATGCTCTATCAGCAAGCACATCTGATCAAACGCAGTGAACAGTTGGATATTTATGATCCAGTTACAGAGCTTTACAATCGTAATTATTTTTATCAAAAGTTGGACGAAGAGGTTGCTCGCGCCAGACGTTTGCGTAAGCCGGTTGCGGTGATTCGAATGGCTGTGGATCATTTTATAGAACTTGAACAAGTTTTCGGCAAAAACAACAGAGATTTAATTTTGCGAACTATTGCTTCAATTATTAAGCGTTCTAGCCGTGTGAATGATTATTCTTGTCGCACAGCTGAGAATGAATTTTCGTTGGTTTTGCCACATTGTCACAGAAGAGGGGCTGCGTTGCGAGCTGAGCGTTTGCGCCGAATCATTGAAAATCATTCGTTTTCAATTGGCGATGCCAAGATTACAGTCGCCTGCGGAGTCAGTGAGTACCCAACCTTATGTCCAGGAGCTTCCGAGTTGGATGCATCAGCGGGACAGGCTTTGGATTTTATGATTGGTAAAGGTGGAAACAAAGTTTGTTTGTTCAAACCAACCGAAAGTTTCAATCCGGATTTTCAAGTTTCAACCATTGATTGAGTTCGGCAAGATTTTGTTAAATTTTTTGAGGGTTTATGTCTGAATTATTTCGCACCACAGTCGCAACGGTTGACCTCGCAAAGTTGAAACATAATTTTTTCCAGTTCAAAAAATCATTTCAAGCTGCAACCTATATTTGTCCGATGATCAAAGCCAATGGTTATGGACATGGAGATGTTCAGGTTGCAAAAGCTTTAGAACAAGTTGGAGCCAGTGCTTTGGGTGTAGCTCTGATTGAAGAAGGAATTTTAGTTCGTGAATCGGGAATTCAATTGCCGATTTTACATTTTGGAATTTTCAATACCGAGCAAGAAGCACGAGCCATTATTGAGCATCGATTAACGCCAGTGTTT
>CAZMVK010000028.1:0-16218 GCA_964569545.1 uncultured Bdellovibrio sp. | reverse complement strand
TGGGAACATTTACGTTGTTTTGCCAGCGTGGCACCTGCTGGATATCCAGTGCAAATCAAGTTTGACAGCGGAATGCATCGACTGGGATTTTCACCGGAACATGTTCCGCAATTGGTTTCATTTTTTTCAAGCAGTCCGTTACAGCTGCAAGCGATTTTGACTCATTTGCATACGGGTGAAGATGCTAATTTATTGGATGGTTTGAGCAGTGAGCAATTAAAAGTATTTCAGCAAATTGAAAAAGCTTTCGTTGGATTTAAAATATTCTCGCATACATTGAACTCGTCAGGGGGTTTGCATTTCAGCCAAATGCAGTCACAAGAGGTGTTGGCTAACGGTATTTCTACTCGACAAGGATTGCGACCTGGACTGGCCATTTACGGTCCATCGCCAATTGCTAATTGTCCACTGGACTTGAAGCCAGTAATGACGGTGACAACCAAGACCGTCAAGTATCAATATCTTCCCAAGGGCCAAGGAGTCTCATACAATATTACCTGGAAAGCGCCAAAAGATTCCGTCGTTGCTGTATTGCCAATGGGATACGCCGATGGTTATCACCGATTGTCTTCAAACAAAACTCAAGTTTTGTATCGAGGAAAACGTGTGAATGTTGTTGGCACCGTATGCATGGATTATTTTTTAATCGATGTTACGGATTGTGTTGCTGCTGGCAGTGTTGAGAATTTAGCGCACGAAACAGTGGTGATTTTAGGTGAAGATGAGTTTGGAAATCAGGTTCTGGCAGAAGAGTTAGCTAAAAAAGTAGGAACGATTCCTTGGGAAATTTTAACAACAGTCGGACAACGAGTTCCGCGGAGATACATTGAAAGCTCGAAACACAGTTGAGCACATTGCAGGTTTGATCGATAGAATTCAGTCATCGTTGCTGACTGGTTTTAAAGCTTTCGTTACCGAAGTTGGTGATGTCACTTTGTTTGCGTACTCGTCATTGCGCCTTAGTTTTACCCAGCCATATCGTTACGATGAAATTATCAAACACATGGAGTTTGTCGGCAATCAATCTGTATTTATTGTTGCACTGACTGGTTTGTTTACAGGGTTGGCGTTGTCCTTTCAGTTGTATCTTGGATTTAAAGTTTTTAATGCTGTCAATATGGTTGGCCCGACTGTGGCGTTGGCGATTACCAAAGAATTGGGGCCGGTGCTAACGGGTTTGATTGTTGCGGCTCGAGCCGGTGGTGCGATGGCTGCTCGTCTTGGGACAATGAGAGTCAATGAACAGATTGATGCATTGGACGTCATGGGAGTTAACACTCGTCAATATCTGGTGGCACCAAGAATTTATGCAGCTGTGATTTGTATGCCATTGTTAACCGCGGTTTTTGATTTTGTGGCGATGGTCGGAAGTTATATTTTATGTGTGAAACTGTTAGATTTGGATGATGCTGTTTTTTGGGACCATATTAACAGTATGATTTCCGTGAAGCATATCAATGAAGGTCTTTTTAAATCCGCAGTGTTTGGATTCTTTTTTGCGGTTGTTTGCACGTATCGTGGATTTCATACCACTGGTGGTGCAAAAGGTGTTGGTGATGCCACCAATCAGGGTGTGGTCAGTTCGATGGTGATGATTATTGTCGTTGATTATTTTCTGACAAATGTTTTTATTCGTTTATTTTATCAACTGCTGGGGATTGCTCAATGAGTGAATACGCCATTCGTCTTATTGATGTTAAAAAAACTTTTGATGGCAAAGAGTACGTCGTCAATGGCATGAATTTAGATATTATCAAAGGCAGTTTGACTGCGATTATCGGTTTTTCTGGAACAGGAAAATCAGTTATGCTTAAACATATATTAGGTTTGTTTATGCCTACGTCTGGCACGGTTGAAGTTCTTGGGCAAAATATCACTAAAATGTCCAAGAATGATATCACTAGCTTTCGAAAAAAATTTGGAGTTTTATTTCAAGGTGCCGCTTTGTTTGATGATATGTCAGTTTTAGAAAATGTTTGTTTTCCGTTGATTGAACATCGTCGTGATTTGTCACTTGAGCAGGTTTTAAAAATTGCTGATCAAAAATTACAACAGGTGGGTTTGGATCCAAAACACTTTCAAAAGTTACCATCACAAATTTCTGGTGGTATGCAAAAGCGAACTGGACTGGCCAGAGCTCTCGCCCTAGATCCAGAAATATTGTTTTATGATGAGCCAACGACGGGTTTAGATCCCATTTTGACAGAAATGGTAGATAATCTAATTCTGGAAACTCATAAACAACATACTGGTTGTACATCAGTTATGGTGTCACATGATTTAGATGCAGCATTTCGCATCGCGGATTATGTGGCGATGTTGGATGCTGGCAAAGTTTTGTTGTATGGGACTCCGGAAGATTTTTTTAATACTGAAATCGAACTTGTGAAAAAGTTTGTAGCCAAAGGGATGAAACGAAAATGAATTTGCTGCAGGCTGCAGAATTAAAAGTAGGATTGCTGGTGGTGTCAGTCGCTGGATTGATCGCCTATATGTCAATGCAAGTCAGTGACGATCCAACTGCTTTTGGTAAAGCGCAAAAAGCTTGGTTTCAGGTTGCTGATGCCAACGGGATTGTCAAAGGCGCACAAGTTCGCTCTGCCGGGATTCCAGTCGGCGTGATCAAAAATATTTCTCTACAAGATGGTGAAGCAAGAATTGATGTTAGCTTAAAACCAGATTTTCAATTGTATAGTTCCGCTGCTGTAGAAATTCGCTCACAAGGTATTTTAGGTGATAAATTCGTAGCCGTTAATCCAGGGTCGCCAAACGATGGTCCGTTGGCAGCTGGTGGGCAAATTCTGAATGTCAAAGACAGTGGCTCTTTGGATCACGTTGTTGTGCAAATTGGTGATATCGCAGCAACCTTGCGTGAGACGGCAAAGGCAGTGCGTGAAGCCACAACGGATGAAGGAACAAGACAACATATTCTTGGTCGAATCATTTCGAATATTGAAAAATTGACTCAAGATTTGGCCGAAGTTTCGTCACAAAATAAAGGCAAAATTGGCGAGATTGTTGATCAGGTCAATCGCGTGACAAAATCATTAGATGATATTATGAATAACAGCGGCGATGGTTCGCTGAAAGCTCAGTTGCAACGTTCAATGGAGCGTTTGGACTCGGCTATGAAAAATATTGATGAAATTACCTCCAAGGTGAATCATGGTGAAGGTACCATTGGTAAGCTGATTAATGACGAAGAAACAGTTGAAGGTTTAAATACAGCCATCGATGGTGTGAATAGCTTTTTGGATACCGCTGGAAAAACTCAGACAGGTTTGGATTTTCACTCTGATTATTTAGGTGATTTGGGATTGGCTAAGACCACTGTCGGCGTAAAATTACAACCAGGTCTGGATCGATATTATTATATTGGTATTGTGGATGACCCAACAGGTGTTGTTGAATCCGAGACTGTTAAAACCTCTTATAATGGTGGACCGGATAATAGGATCGACCAAGTTACGACCTATAAAAACAAAATCAAATTCAATGTCTTTTACGCTAAGAATTTTTGGGATTTCACCGTTCGCGGTGGTTTGCTTGAAAACAGTGGTGGCTTGGGAATTGATTACACATTTTATCATGACCAAATTAAATTCTCTGTCGAGGCTCTCGAATTTTCCAACTTGAATTTACGTTCGCAAGTTCAATGGAATGTGTGGAAGGGTGTTTATGTTCTTGGTGGTTTTCAAGATATCTTGAAAAAACAGAACAAATATTCAAATTACGTGGGCGCAGGATTGTTGCTGACCAACGATGATTTAAAAATGTTGATGACGAAACTTCCGATGAGCAATTAATTAAAATAGTACAAAAGCAATTGCTCTAAATCCTAAAAAATTTAAATTAAAATTAAACTGAGCGCGGCATTCGAGAATTGATATTTTCACATTCGTAGAACTCTCGTATGATACGGGCCTCGGGGGGATTTCTATGTATAAGAATGCTTTGGTGAGTGTTTCAGATAAAACTGGTTTGGTTGAGTTTCTGCGACCCCTAGTCGAAAAAGGTTTACGTATCGTTTCAACCGGTGGCACAGCAGAACATTTGAAAAAAAATGGCTTTAAGGTTGTCGATATTTCTGAGCAAACAGGATTTCCTGAAGTGATGGGTGGTCGAGTAAAAACCCTGCACCCGAATGTACATATGGCGTTGCTCAGCCGAGTCGGCAATGCCGAAGACGACAAACTGTTAGCGCAATCAGGTTTGCAACCCTTTGATTTGTTGATCTGTAATTTGTATCCCTTTGAACAAGCCTACAAAAAAAATGTTGCAGAAGATAAACACAAATCTGATTTAGTAGCTGAAGATTTGATTGAACAAATTGATATTGGTGGGCCAACTTTGTTGCGAGGATCGGCAAAAAACTTTGCCCGCATGACTGTTCTTTGTGATCCTGCCGATTATAACATGGTTCTAGGTAATGAAAATTCCATACAACAACGACAATATTTAGCGGCCAAAGTTTTTGCTCATGTTTCTTGTTACGACAGTTTGGTGGCGCAAGCTTTAGGATATTACCAACAGAAAAATAACCAAGCAGAAACAGTCGCTCAAGATTTGTTATTGACCACGGGACGCAAGGTTCTTGATTTGCGTTATGGTGAAAATCCTCAGCAGTGGGCTGGTTGGTATCAGCGCACAGGGGCTGTGACGGGATTGCATCAATCGCAAATTTTGCAGGGCAAACCTCTTTCATATAACAATATTTTAGATGTTGATGCTGCCTTAAGATTAGCATCGCGTTTTGAAAAACCAACAGCGGTGGCGGTGAAACACAACAATCCATGCGGAGTCGCTTCTTCTGACAGTCTTTCACTGGCCTTAAGGCAAGCTGTGCAGTCCGATCCTGTCAGTGTTTTTGGAGGTATTATTGCTGTTAATCGTCCATTGCAGGACGAAGATGCAGAAGTTTTAGCATCTATTTTTTTAGAGTGTGTGATTGCGCCAGATTTTTCATCTGGATTTTTACAAAAAATGTCGGCCAAAAAAAATGTTCGATTATTGAAATCTTCGATGCCTGCAAACGACGAGATTTTTGCTGGACGAACGGAAATTCGTTCAGTGTGGGGTGGTATTTTGTTACAATCAAATGACAAGATCTCTAGCGGGCCGCAGACGTGGAAGATTCATCAATTCAATGCTGACTGTGCATTGACTGAAAAAATCAAAGCCGATTTGGTTTTTGCTGAGAGAGTTTGTGCAGATTTGAAAAGCAACGCGATTGCGATTGCCAGTGGTGAACAAACATTGGGTCTTGGTATGGGGCAGGTCAACCGAGTCGATGCCGTTCAGCACGCAATTGCAAGATTGAAACAGTTTTTCCCAAATGCTCAAGACCATTTGGTATTAGCAAGTGATGCGTTTTTTCCGTTTGCAGATTCGATCGAGTTGGCAGCTAAAGCGGGTGTTCGCTGGGTGATTCAGCCCGGTGGTTCGCTCAAAGACGCTGAAGTCCTTGAAAGAGCCAAGGAGCTGCAAGTGAATATCGTGCTAACAGGGGAAAGGCATTTCCGACATTAGCGATTAGAGAGGAATTGAGTTCATGGATGAACTGAAAGACCACAGCAGCAGTGAACAAGTTTGGTTGGCGAAATCATCGGGTGTCCTCATGGGCCCCTACAGCAAAAGCCAATTGGTAGATTTGTTATCAAAAAAAGAAATTTCCATCATTGATGAAATTCGCTCACCCAGTTCGCGCTGGACTTTTATTCGTGAGCGCGAAGAGTTTCGTGATGTCATACAATTGTTGCGTGAACAGCTGAATGCTCAAAAGGATGAGACCAACACAGTGTATGTGGGTGGTCAGAAAACAATTACACATACTGAAAGAACTCATATAGATGATTTGACGCCGGCACCAGTATCATTGGCAAATGTACCCGCACATGAATTGGATAAAAGCAAAGCCCAGGGGATGGAGTCTTTTCCTGTGCAAGAAAGAACAAATAAAAAAACTTATGAGTCGCGACCGGGCGTATTGGCTGGATTGCTCGTTGTGCTCATCGCCCTTGTGGTTTATGGCATCAGTTCCGGGTTTCTGCTAATTAATAAAAAAGAAAATCGCCTTATTGGTGGCGAAGATTATTTACGTCTGGCTCGTTTATATAACAGTTATGGAAATTATACTCGTGCTCTTGAGTTTTATAAAAAAGCAGATCTGGCAAAATCATTGGATCCATTAAGTCGCTTGGAAATGTTGCCAATGTTAGTCGTACTTGAAAATCAATATTTGGCAGTAAGACATATTTTAGATGAATTGGAACCACAATTTTCTGCCGACAAAAAAACTTTAGAAAACATTAAAAACATTCAGGCTCTTTCCTATTTGCGAGAGGGGCAATTTGATGAGGCCGAGAAACGATATCTAGATTTGTTAAACGCAGAAGGCGGTAGCCAAGAAAATAAATATAAATTTCAAATGAATTTGTTAGAGATTAAAATTTTGCGTGGACAGTATGAACAAGCGTTGGCAGCAATCAATAGTTTTACAACGAATGTGTCCACAATTTTGCCATTGTATAAATCTTTGGTGGTGTTTCGTTTGTTTAGCGACCAACAAGGTGCAGTTTCTGCCGAGTTACAGAAAAATGTGCAGAATGTAATGACAGAGCTTTCAGTTTGGCAAAAAAAATCACAAGATTATTTGCCAGAGTCTTATTTATTGTTAGCGGCATTCTATCAAAAGCTTGGATCTTTAGATTTGATGAATCAACAATTGCAAACTTTGCTTACGATTTATCCTGATTTAAGCAAAGAGCATATTCATGATCTGCTTGTGGATCGAGAAATTTTATCATGGAGTTTTTTGCAAAACATCTGTGAAATTTTAATACATCCAATGAGCGACAATGTGGTCAAATTTGGATTGGATTCCTATTGTTCTTATCAACGAGGTGATGTTAAAAACTCTCTTGATATAATTGAAAAATCACGCAACCAATACGCGACAGATCCTTTGTTATATGGATTGCATTCGTTTGTTTTATATCGTTATGGTCGTGGAGATGAAGCCAGGGTTCTAGCCTCTTTACCATCGGCAGAAAAAAGCATTTTGATGAAGACCACAATCGGCATGGTCTGCGCAGATAAAAAAGATTGGAGTTGTGCAGAAAAGAATTTTTCACAGGTCAGTCAAATTCCAATTTATAACACGGTCAATATTGATAAAGGATTAGCGCAAAGTTATTACGAGTTGGGTAAACGTGATCAGTCTATGAAATGGATGCAAAAAGGTTTAGAGACCTCAAGTCATTATGGCCCATTGCTAGAGCTCAAGGAGAAAATCATCAATGAGCAATAATGCGATCAATAAACAGAGCAATAATGCGATCAATAAACAGAGCAATAATGCGAACAACAACCAGAGCAATAATGCGATCAATAAACAGAGCAATAATGCGAATAATAAAAAAAACTTTCTTTACCTAGGCATTCTTTTTTCATTCATACTGACCACTCAAATTTTATTAGCGTCTGAGAAAAAAGAAGAAGCACACGGTGCCTCAGAGGCTGCTGGAGAGCATTCCGCAGAGGCCACGCCAGCAATAAAAACTTTTGTTATTCGCGAGGTGGATCCTGATTTTTATATTCCGGCTGAGCTTTGGGATAAAATCAAAAATCCAGTGGTTAAAGATGCAATGACATTCAATTCCATCCGCGTGCGTTTTAAAGAAAAAACCCCGGGAACATTGATTGCGCCCGAGTTTGCTGTCGATTTTGTCAAAGGTGGTGGAACTATTGATTTTTCTCATTTCACCACGGGCAAGAATGGAACATTTCTAATTTTTTTTGATACAGAGGAATTTGCTCAGGGAAAACAATTCAGCGCTTTTTATGTGTCACGTGCACGAAAGCGCAAGCTGGATGGCGAAATTTGGGGTTCAGGTTGTCGTACTTACATGGATTTAACAAAGTATTTAGATGGCGTTGGCAAAAAAAAGGGAATTGAGGTAAATACGACTCGTTCTCGTCATGACAGTTTGATGGGTGGGCATTTTATATTTACTGTGGGCCATGAACTGACCCGAGTTTCTTTTAAAGACAGCGCCAACCCGCATTTGTTCTGTGAAGAGGTCTTGCCGCAAAAAAAAATATTCGATGAAGAAACTGAGAAAAAAGAAAAAGCCGATAAAAAACAAAGTCATTAGGACGATCAAATGAAAACACGGGCCTCCTTAATAAACTAAAATAATAAATTCAAATAAACAGGTAAAGAAGTTCAAAATGAGAGAAGTAACAATAAGCAATAATGGATTTTCATGTTAGATTTAATTCGTGCCTATAAGAATTATGATCCTGCAGCCAAATCATATTTAGAAATTTTGCTTTTGTATCCTGGTGTAAAGGCTTTGTTTTTTCATCGCATCTCTCACTTTTTATATCATTGTCGTTTTTATTTCTTAGCCCGGTTGGTTTCGGAAATCAGTCGTTGGGTGACGGGCATAGAGATTCATCCTGGAGCAAAAATTGGTCAAAGATTGGTGATTGATCACGGCATTGGTGTGGTAATTGGTGAGACAGCTGAAATTGGTAATGACTGTATTATTTTTCACGGTGTGACGTTGGGTGGCTTGAAGTTTGACCCTATCAAGCGTCACCCGACGCTGGCTGATCGAGTCATGGTTGGGGCCGGAGCAAAAGTCCTTGGGCCAATTTTAATCGGTGAGGGTGCCCGTATTGGCGCTAATGCGGTGGTGACCAAGCCGGTCCCTTCCCACGCAACAGTTGTAACTCCTCGCTCTGTGACTTTGGCAGAAGAATAAGTATTTCTAGAGCTAATTTTTCCTTGGATTTAAAATTCGACTTTGACTTTACAGGTCAAAAGTCATTGAATGTGCGCGATGAATATCTTAATAAAATCTGAACATTCTGAAGTTGCCACAAAAATAAATCACCCTCGTATTATTCAAGGTGGAATGGGTATTGCCGTTTCCGATTGGGTTTTAGCAAGAGCTGTTTCGGTTGCAGGTCAATTGGGTGTTGTCTCAGGAACTGCAATCAATTCCGTGATGATTCGTCGTTTGCAAATGGGTGATATTGGTGGACATACACGCAGAGCCTTGGCTCATTATGTGACTCAGTATCCAGGTGTTGAATCGACAGAATTGGTTGAAAAGATTTTGCAAATGTATTTTGTTGAAGGTGGTATCGCTAAAGATATTCCGTTTAAACGTTCACCAATGTTTCAAATTAAATCCTCAGATTTTTTATTAAGACTGACCGCACTCTCTACTTATGTCGAAATTTATTTGGCAAAAGAAGGCCATGACGGAGTCGTTGGATTGAATTTGCTTGAAAAAGTTCAAACTCCCAATTTGGCTTGTCTTTATGGCGCATTATTGGCGGGTGTTGATTACGTCATAATGGGAGCCGGGATTCCACGTGAAATTCCAGGGGCATTGGATTTGTTATCACAACACCAATCGGCTTCGTTGAAAATTCATGTCGTTGGTTCCACCGAAGATCATCTCAGTTATTTTCATCCGCAAGAGTTGTTTCCACAGGCTTTAATTCATACTTTGAAACGGCCGTATTTTTTTCCAATTGTTTCATCAGCTGTTTTGGCGGCTAATTTAAAAAAGAAATCAACCGGTGTTGTTGACGGTTTTATTGTTGAGACCGCAAAAGCTGGTGGCCACAATGCTCCACCGCGAGGTCCGATGCAATTGAGCGATCTTGGTGAACCAATTTATGGTGTGCGTGATAATGTTGATATGGCAGATATGAAAGCTCTTGAGTTGCCTTTCTGGATGGCTGGTTCATGGGCGACTCATGCATTGATCGAAGAAGCTTTGTCCGCAGGAGCGCATGGGATTCAAGTTGGGACTTTGTTTGCATTTTGTGAGGAATCTGGCTTGTCAGCCGAAAATCGTGATTTTATTTTAAAACAAATTCGTGAAAATAATGATCCTGAAAATGGATGGATTTTTACTGATCCGCATTCTTCGCCAACAGGATTTCCGTTCAAAGCTGTGCGCATGCAGGGTTCTGTTTCGGAAACTGATCTTTATGAAAAACGTCAGAGAATTTGTGATTTGGGTTATTTACGTCATGCCTATATGAACGAAAATGGTCAGGTGGGTTTTCGCTGTCCGGCAGAGCCGGTTGCTGATTTTCAAAAAAAATCTGGAAACGCTGAAGACACTGTTGGTAAAAAATGTCTATGTAATGCTTTGATGTCGAACATCGGTATGGGGCAAAGATTTTCTTCAGCTGAAACCATTACTCGCAGTGGTTCTACCGAAGAGCTTCCATTGTTAACAGCAGGGGGTGATCTGAATGATTTGAAGCGAATTTTAAATGGTCGAGATAAATATCATGCTGTTGATGTGATCAATTATCTTTTGACTCCGCCTTTGGCGACTGCGACAGCGGACAAAGGATCTTCTGGCCAACTGTGCTTGGGATAACGAGTTTTTAATTCTTTTTTGACTTCGATATAACCATTGGCCCAAAAACTTTTTAAATCTTTTGTGATTTGCACCGGACGATAATTCGGTGCCAATAAACAAATTAATAATGGAATTTTTTGCTGCATTATTTTCGGAGTTTCGCTCCAACCAAAAATTTCTTGTAACCGCACCGATAACGTCGGATTTTCTTCTTGATAATCAATAGGCAAACGACTGCCGCTGGGAACTGTAATTTTATCAGGACAGTATTCGTTGAATTGTTGAGCCAGTTCGCGTCCCCAATGTGTCTCGATAAAAGAGCCTATGTCGCAATCAAAGATTTCTTGTGGTTGTGATTTTCCCATGCAAATTTGATCAGCGATCGACGACCAGTCCTCGGATGTTAAGAGAAAATAATTATTTTCTGAATTTTTTAAAAAGAAACGATAACGATTCATCCAACTTGCAAAGGCTGAATTTTTTTTGACCAACAGGCACTCATGATTACGATTCAAATTGTTTGCCAAGGATGATTGGCTTTGGACTTGAGAAAATTGTTCGTGTGTCCATAACAATAAACTGTCGCCAATCTCGCTGGCAGCCACGGGTTGGGGCTGCAGTTCCTTAAGTGACAATTGTAGATTTGTGCTGTTCTGTATGTTTTTCTGTGTATTTTTTTTTGTGTTTTCTAGTTTATTATTTAATTGAAGATCGATGATAATTTCTATTTTTTTTGTAAAACGAAAACTGTCTTCATTTAATATCACTTGTTCATTACGTTTGATATGTTTGGAAAAAAATTGTTCTACAAATTCTCGTTTCAGTCCACAGGCAAGAAGAACCTGTGTTTCATTGTTCGAAGAGACTTTGTTGCCTTCAAATAATTCCATAGCAATAAAAAATTCTGAGGTTTTAACTTGTGAGCGATCACTTAAACTCACACCTCGTCCACCGATCATGATGCCTCTGGCTGTTTGAGCTTGATTGTGATCTTGATTGTTTTTTCGCATTCGACAGAGTCGATCTGGATAGGCTGAGAGCAATACTTTGTGTAAAGTTTCTGGATTCCATTTTTTATTATGCTGATTGCGTTTGATCGAAAAAATTTTCAGCAACTGAGATGTGACTTGATCAATGCGGCTGTTGCCTTTTTCTTGGTAGATTTCCCAAAGATGCCACAGGTCGCATTGGTTGTGATCAGATTGTCGATTCGATACCAGCAAACGATTGCGAGCTTCATTTTCTGTGAGCAGGGCGGCCAGTTCACACATTTCTGCCAAAACACCTTCTTTTTCAGCTTGAATCAGCACGCGAGCCAGGCGAGGCTCAATCGGTAAACGCAAGATTTTCATTCCTATTGTGGTTAATTTATTTTCTTCATCAATGGCTTCAAGCAAGAGCAGTTCGTTGCAGGCTTTGTTGATGTTTTCCTTGGGTGGACTTTCAAACCAAGAAAAGGACTGAAAATCCGATATTTTTTGTTGTGCTAAAAACAACAAGGAACTGGTTAGGTCGGCAGTTAATATTTCGGCAGGTTCGTGATCAGGCATTGAAATTTCGTCCATTTTATTCCACAAACGATAACATTTGCCATGAGCTTGACGGGCGGCGCGACCAGAACGTTGCGTGGCAGAGGCTTTAGAGATTCGACCCATCTCAAGCTGTGAAAAGCCAGTGTTTGCATGCGTGCTCATTTTTCTTTGCAGTCCGCTGTCAATAACAACGCGAACGCCATCGACGGTGAGTGAGCTCTCGGCGATATTGGTGCTAAAGATTATTTTTTTATTTTGTGTTTTTTGTAATACGAGACGTTGTTCATTCAGAGGTATTTGTCCGTGCAGTTTGCAGATCTGAATATTTTGAATATTATTTTTAATTTGAAGCTCCGAAAATTTTTCGGAACAGCGTTCGATTTCACTCTTGCCTGGTAAAAAAACCAAGATGCTTTCGGTTGCTGCAAGATTCATCGCACAAGACAATGTTGTTTCGCATACATTGTCTATAAAATCTTGTCTGGTTTGCAGTTTCATTTCTTTTTTTTGATAAATTAAATCCAAAGGGTAGAGCTGACCAGGAACCTCATAACAGACCGTATCGGGTAAAGTATTTTTTAATTTAGCAACATCTAGAGTTGCCGACATGATCACCATTTTTAAGTCAGGTCGTGATAACTGCTGCAGTTCTTTGATGAGCCCAATAGCAAGATCCACATGTAGAGACCGTTCATGGAATTCATCCAAGACGATGACGTCGATGTCATCCAGAGACGGATCATCAATCATTTTTCTGGTGAGCAAAGCTTCGGTTAAAAAAAGCAATCGTGTTTGTTGATTATAGCAATTGTCAAAACGAACTTGATAGCCGACTTGTTCACCAAGCTGCCAATTGTTTTCTTGGCTGATGCGGTCAGCGGCAGCAAGGGCTGCGATTCGACGAGGTTCAAGTACAAGAATTTTTTTATGAAAATGATTCAGCAGGGCTGGTGGCAATCTGGTTGTTTTACCAGAGCCTGGAGCTGCTGATATGACAAGATTCTGATGTTTTTGTAACAAACTCACCAGTGATTCTAGATGGACATCTATAGGTAAGTTTATTTTTGCAGAATTTAAATTCATATCTGACGACATTATTTTTTTCTAACTTGTTGTGCTGGTGCCTTGTTGGCGGATTCATTGGCATAGACAAGAATCATAAATTCAGCTTTTGTCGGTAAAGATTTTTTTAAAATGTTTTCGACAGTGCCTTCATGGATTTGTTCGGTCTCTTGCGTGAGATCAATCGTTAATAAAATTTTACGTTCAGGCATATGCGTTTTTATTTCTTGTAGCATTTTTTGAAAACGGTAGGGTGTGTCCATAATCACAAAAGCTTTGCTTTCTCTGCTCAGTTCTTTCAAGGCAGTCAGACGAGCTTCGTTTTCAGCCGGAATAAAACCACGAAAAATAAATTGATCAATTCTTTGTGAAGACAAAGACAATAGGCCCATCAGGCTGGAAGCTCCTGGTGCCGTGTAGACTGGAATTTTTTTTTGTCGGCATTTTTGCACCAAATGCGCACCTGGATCGCAAAATCCTGGGGTGCCACAGTCCGTGATCAGGGCAACGTTATGTTCATTGCACAATGTTGCCAAACGCTCTAGTTCTTCACTGGTGGTGTGTTCGTTCAGTTGTTCATAACGAGGGTTGCTTTTGTTTTCGTTGATGTTGTGAGCACGAAGAATGCGTGTGGATTCTTTAAACTCTTCGACAATAATGATATCTGCATTTTTTAAAATTTCCAGTGCTCGCAGGCTAATGTCTTGATTGTTACCAATCGGTGTGGCGACCAAGGTTAAGCTCATTTTGCAAACCTTTGAAAATGGGTGAGTGTTGGTAGATGTTGAGGGCTTGGTGCTTTGCCAGAGTGTGTGCTTTCAAAAAACACAATATCTACCTGAGGATGCTCGTCATTAATCAAATAAATATTTACTGGTTCGTTTTCGAAAAACCAAATTTTTTGATAAGCATTTGGAGGGACTTGTGCAAACCAATCAGATTTGAACCTGGCATCATCCATGCCTTTTTCTGGTTTCAGTACTAACTGCGCGCGTGAATGCAGCGGGAAATTCCATTTTTTTAAAACCTCGACAGATCCCAATCCCATGCGGTGTTGATCGCGTCCGGTGAGATAGACAATTTCAATCTGTAAATCATCCATGGCTTGTACGAATTCAACAGCCCCCTCGTATGGAGTGTCGAAATGAATATAATCGTTGCTAAAGAAATTCTCTACCCAAAATTTACGAACCTCTTCGTGCAATTCGGGGGCATTTTTGGCAATGCCAGCGCGCTCAAGCGCTTGTCGTATGCCCCAATCACTGCGTTCCGTTTTGATTTCAGATAAAACTTTTTTCAAGTCAGGATAGTGTGCAAAAACATGTGGATGGTCTGCAAAATCTCGCAAAACTTTTTGAATGCGTGGGCTGACGTCAAACAATGTTGAATCCAAATCAAATACAGCTAGGCATTTTTGACCAGAGGTCTGCAGTTCTTCGGCTTGGCGTAAGATTTGTTGGATTAAAAATTCTGTACTCATAAAGACATGCCGATGGCTTTTTTCCATTCAGGTGTTGCGTCGACCAATTTGCGAGTTTGCAAATCAAACAAACCAAAGGTGAATACAGCTTCAGCCGCCAACGAACCATTGGCTTTAAGCATTTGCTGTTTCAGTTTTCCGGTTTTGCCTTTGTATTCGATCAGCTCTGTGGTGATCGAAATTTCTTCGCGTAATTTAAGTTCTTTAGCAAATTTGATATAGACATCTAAAATAACTGGACCCTGTTTGGCCTGATGAATTTTATCTAGATCATATCCATTGTGAGTGATTAAATCCCACCGAGCCTGTTCAAAAAGCTGAAGATACATAGCATTGTTCATGTGTCCAAAAGTATCTAAATGCATTTCGCGAATCAAAATTTTGCAGGTAAAGAGATTGGAGTCTTTGATTTGAGTGGTGCTGAGATCAGAACCAGAATTTTCTGAAGATTCATTTTGCATAAAACTCCCTTTGCAGTCATTCATTTGAATTGAAATGGCAGAGTCTTTATATTGATCATAAAAATGGCGTGGGAACAAGTGTTGACTTGTTATTTAAGCGGATAAAATTGATCGCATTTTTCTTTGCGAGTTTGAAATTCAAGACTGGTTGAACAGTCTTTGCGTTTGCATTTTTTTTCTACGCGGTACTGTTCAAATTGGCTTTTGCTTAGGCATCGATCCATCATGGTCATATAGTTTTTGGTTTCGCGAGGGGGTTTGCTGCCTTTTGTGCGTAAAGAGGCGGGGCTTCTATCTGCCAATTGGTTGATTTGATAAGGAGAATAATTGTAGCCAATAATCATTAAATATAAATCTTTGCGATTTAATTTTAAATTTTTAGAGCAATCTCGACAGCTCTCACGAGATATTCGGTCCTCATAAATCCATCTGTAATCAATGGCGATGGCTGCTGCTGTGGCCGAAGGGTCTGAGGACTTTCGAATAGAGGCGTTGTTGAAATTTACATTCGGCATAACTTTATGGAAATCATCCCATATTGATTTATAAGGGTCATCTTTCATTGCTGCCTTAAGATCTTTGATGATAGCTGATCCAAACTGACCATGACCACGATATTCATCTTTGTCTTTTCTTTTATACTGCAAGCCTGATTCTGCCAACATCGTACACATAATGACATCATATGGAATGCCGGAGGCTTTTGCCGCAGCTTTAGAGCTGTCTTTAAACTTTTTTAAATAATCATCCATATATTCTTTGTTGCCGATATTTGCTTCTTCGTAAAGGCACATGAAATGATCCAGTTCACGTTCGCTTTTCATTGGACCCAGTGCTGTATTGTCTTCAATTTTTTCAGTTAAATCAGTTACTGATTTTTTTATTTTATCTGGAGTTGAAGAGGTGTTGGTGCTGCCTTTGGGCTCTTCACACTGTTTTTCTTCTTGTGGAGGGTCTGCTTCAAAGTCTGGCATCTCTGGTCTTGTCAGTTGATCGGCGGCCACCCATGCATCAAAAGTTTTACCTTCTTTTTCAAATCTAACTTTGTAAAATAATTCTTCTTCATATTCTTTTCCATTAAAAACTTCAGTTGATAGAGTTGCTGGTTCGCCGTTCTGATCCAGAATGATTTTGACTTTTTGGTCTTTATTTACAAAATCAATTCGACCGTTACAGGCAGCTTGTCCGCTGGTATTAAATCTTTCTAGAGTTTTGTTTTTATCATCGTCTGATTGGTATTTTGAATTTGGATCAAGGGGGCGACAGTCCAACCAAGAGAATCC
>CAZMVK010000027.1:16899-25748 GCA_964569545.1 uncultured Bdellovibrio sp. | reverse complement strand
GCTGCCATGGCAGGATCCCTCGCCGAACATGGCTTGTCAGTATTGTTACCAATGGCAAAAATGGTTGGTACCTTGTATTTAGCTCTGTTCGTATTTGTCGTGGTGGTTTTATTACCAGCTATGCTTTGGGCCAAAGTTCATATTAAAAATTTCTTGAAAGAGTTAAGACCAAGCGTTGCTCTTGCCTTTGCCACAACCTCAAGCGAATCTGCCTACCCAGGAGCCTTGCAGTCATTAGAAAAAATGGGTGTGTCCAATCGAATTGCCAGCTTTGTATTACCACTTGGTTATAGTTTTAATTTAGACGGATCGACTTTGTATTTGGCAATCGCCTCAGTATTTATCGCGCAAGCAGCTCATATTGAACTGACCCTGCATACCCAATTAGCGATGATGTTAATGTTAATGCTGACAACCAAAGGTGTAGCGGCCGTTCCAAGAGCTTCGCTTGTTGTTTTGTCTGCAACCTTGGCAGCCTTTGGTTTGCCACTTGAAGGCATCGTTCTAATCATGGGTGTAGATGAGTTTATGGACATGGCCAGAACATCAGTCAATCTGATGGGAAATTGCGTTGCCACGGCGGTTGTCAGCCACTGGGAAGGCGAAAAACCACACTGGAATACAAAAGAGAGTTAACAACAAACTTCTGATAAAACCAGGACACGCCCTTCTTAAAAAGTTTGTTTTTTATTAAGCTTCAGTATCGATTTCAGCAAAACTTTTAATTAAATCATCAAGCTGTTTAATTTGAGAAATAAATTCTTCTGCTTTGCTCAGTGGTAATGCCGATGGGCCGTCGCATTTTGCATTGTTAGGCTCAGGGTGTGCCTCAATAAATAATCCAGCCAACCCCACAGCCATACCTGCTCGTGCAAGCTCTGTGACCTGACCACGTCGTCCGCCAGAAGCAGCGCCGAATGGATCACGACACTGTAGAGCATGAGTCGCATCAAAAATTACTGGCAAACCGTTAGAGACTTTCTTCATGATATTTAAACCAAGCATATCGACTACAAGATTGTCATAACCAAAATTTGAACCACGCTCGCACAAAATTACTTTTTCATTTCCGCACTCACGAAATTTATCAACAATATTTCCCATCTGCCCAGGACTGATAAACTGAGGTTTTTTCACATTGATAACAGCATTTGTTTTTGCCATCGCCGCAATCAAATCCGTTTGTCTGGCAAGAAAGGCAGGCAATTGAATAACGTCAACAACTTCAGCAACGGATTTTGCTTGAGAAATTTCATGAACATCAGTGATGCATTTCACACCAAAAGTTTTTTTAAGCTCAGCAAATATTTTCAAACCTTCATCAAACCCTGGCCCACGATAAGAGTGAATCGAAGATCTATTTGCCTTATCAAAAGAAGATTTAAAAACATAGGGAACTTTGAGTTTGTCGGTAACTTGAACAAAGTGTTCACAAACACGCATAGCCATGTCACGGGATTCCAATACGTTCATCCCAGCAAAAAGAACAAAGGGCTTGTCGTTAGCTACATTAATATTTCCAATTTGGATGATTTTATTTTTTATTTTTTGATTCATATTACCCTCAAGAATTGCAACCATTGTCGCCCCGAGGTCTTTGTAAATTCAAGCAATAATTCAATTACTTTTCCTGCAGCAGGCCGGTAAAAAAAGAAAAAAGCTCTTTAGAAAATTCAAAAGAGCTTTCGCGAGAACTAGGGCGCGCCCTAATATCCTAAAATATCAACGTAAGTGGTGCCCTTGGCAAGAGCCGATGAGGGTCTTGCGATTTGACCTTTGATCAGAATTTTTCCAGTATTAAACAATTCTTTAAATTTTGTACGAGAGATTTCACGCAAATTTAAATTGCCATTTTCTTTTTTGATAGCCGCTAACAAAACCACATCCAATCTTTTTTCTGGACGAGATAATTCTAAAACAATACGAGCTGATTTAGGTGGTCGTGGTGGAACATGATCTTGCATAATTTCCTTCTGCCTGAAATACCAGGCACTGTTTCTCGTTAGAGCTTATTTAGTTTTTGCTTTAATCGGATAGATCACCTTCAGTGGCACCAAGAATGTCCGCAGCTCTCCAACTTGGAAGATCTTCTATCAGCTCACGCAAAAGAATGTCAAATTTTTCATTAGCAAGCTCTCGACGATCCAGATCCCCCGCGGTCACGCCATCGGCCAACTCTCGCCAGTAGGGAGACAAAGACAATCGGCTGCGTAATGCGATTGTAAATAAATCAATCCAAGTCGGTTGATTAAAGGTAAAATTCAAAGCCAAGGCCTCGCCCTCTGCCTCGGTGCTGTGCCAATACCCCCGTGGAACATAGAGCATCGATCCCGGCCGAAGCACAATCTCTTGCTGACCCAACTGTGGCATCGACACGGGCATCTCGCCTTGATCAGCATAAGCAGCAAGCTCTGGGTCCATCGGCTGACCAATCGTAAATCTTTGTGTTGGATTTTGAATGCTTGTGTTTGGGGCCAGGTACCACTTTTTCACACCATGAATTTGCAAAACAAAATTAACGTTTTGATCAAAATGTGCGGCCGTGCCCTTTCCATGCGGTGTCGCATACAACAAACATCGACCATATGTAGAAGTCGGCAATCCAAGATCTTTACGCAAAGACAACAGCCACTGTTGCAATAACGGCGAAATACGTTCTGCATTGTTAAAAAGCAAAGCCAATTTATTTGAAAACAGTTTTTTTGCATCAGTTGTACTGACATCAATCGAGCTGCACTCATCCGCAGCATCTGGCAAATGAGCCTGAACTTGAAAAGGCCAAGCCGCCAACAAACTATCTAAAGATTGCAAAAAAGGAAGCTCCGTCAGTTCTTTCACAGAAGCAGCCAAAGCATGAGTAACAAAAGGCTCACGCTGCCAAGATTCAATCAAAAATTCGTCATTAGTGTGCGGATGGATAAGTGCTGATAACATAAAAGTGCCAGGCCCCATTTCTTGTTACAAAGTGTCAACATGTCTAGCTATCAGCTTCTTTCGGAAAGTGCCAGGCCCTGTTTCTTGTTACAAAGTGTCATACTCGCCCAAAATATATCTATTGGTGAGTCTGCATTTTTTAGATTGAAAAAATTGCCGTTTAAATCCGTAGCGTGCAGCCTCTTGCTTTTGCAAATCTGGTGTTTGGTTCAGCCATGCCACGGTTCCTACAGGATCTGAATTGTAGGTTAAATCTTCCTCGATCGGAATTAAATTGGGCTGCAATCCCATCACTATAGGCAATGTACTGTATGGATACTCTTCGACTGCATTGCACACCCCAGCCGTCACTGGATTACGATAATTGTATTTATAAGCATTTAAATAATAATTGTGAGCATGCAAAATACATTTAAAGTGACGACCAGCAAAAGTTTCATTGATTCGATTTCCTTGCCGAGTCAGCCGGCGACTGGATCGACTCATAAATCGATGCATACATTTGCTGATGTTTGCCTTGGGTGTTGAGACTATCAAGTGAAAGTGATTCGACATTAAAACAAAACTATGGATTTTCATCTCATGCTCTTGCACAGTCTCCGCCAACTCCTCACAAAAAATCTGCCAAACCTGCGGCATCGGTAAATCGAACCACTCTCGATTAATACATCTTGCGCTAATGTTATATGGAAAATCTGATTGTATAATTACGCGTGCTCGACCCATAAAATACACTTCTGCAAGAATTGCGATACGATATCTGCTGCGAAAAATGCTCAATAGGTTGCGGCGCGTCCGTAAACAGGGCCTGGCACTTTTAATTAAGTGCCTTTACCAAAAGTGATTTGGCCCAGCTAATATTATTTTTTATTTCATCAAGATTTTGAGATTCAATTGGAAACTGCAATTCAGTCTGACGAAATAATTTTTGAATTTCTGCATAAGCTTTATCAGTTTCTTGCTTGGATTGCTGTTCACTTTTCATTTCATTTTCTTGAGGAATTCCATACGTTGGCATATCCGATGGAATCCAAATCGATGCTCGTTTATACTCAGTTTTATATTTGCTAGCAGCAAAGTTTACTATTTTTTCAATCAAATGATCTTCATAAACTCGCGAAATCCAAGTTTCTAAAAGAATAAATGAGGCTAGCACGGTTGGATTTTTTAATTCGTCTTTATTTAACCTACTTATTCTAAACTGGGCCGTTTGCAGAAAATAATTTTGCAAACTTTTTTGATCAGGCAAATATCCAATATTCCCCAATGCTTTATACAGCAACTCCGTTTTAGCAGGATAATAATATTTGAGCTTTTGAGCCATTAATTTATCTGACAAAAGTTCAGTATCAATAAGTCGCAACTGTTTTAAAATATTAAACATCCCTGATGGCAAAGAAATATTGGCTAGATTTTGCGGGACATCGACAACCGTTCGCAATAACCGAAAGGCCTCTATGGCACAATTATTTGTTAACAAAAAATATGTTCCGGCATAATTATAATAATTCTCTAAAACACTAAGCAAAAATTGGTCTTGCTGCTGTTTAGTTAATTGCAAAGGCAAACTTATAACCGAACGAAATTCATCACCAGCGTATTCAGCCACAGTACTCTGAAAGTTTAAAATTGAAATTCTTGAGGCATATCCACCAAACACTAATGAAGAATACTTAGTGTTATAGGTTGGGACCGACGGACCAAAACTGATTATCAAATGATACTTCTCATCTTGTCGACAAGATTGATCTACCTGCAATCGAGAAGGAGCACACACAATAAGCCGAAACATTGCGTGCCCCCACCGACTGAGCAAAGTATCGCCTTTATTGGCAAACAAAAAATCTATTCCTGCTATTCTTTTGGGATCGATTTCAACCAAATCCCCTGACTTGGTTAAAAATATTTTGTTATTAAATTTACAATCTTGAAGATATTTTTGTTCAAAGATTTTGCTGAACAAGCCATACAGAACAGGGCGACGACAAGCCTGCTCCCTGTCTAAAACATAATACTCAAAATTAACAGCAAAGTGTTCATGAATATTTTTATATTCATAAGTATCAGGACTTCGCGGGGCAAAACCGTTACCTGATTTTCGCCCACTCCAGCCCACAGAATTACGATACAAAGAGGAATCAGAAACAATTCCTTTGGCATTTAAAGCATGATTACAATCTAAAAAACTTTGCGTGAAATCTTGATTATCACTGGTCTTTGAATCTGCGGTTAAACAGTTTTGAATATCTTTGGCCTCGACGCCAGAAAAGGATCCAGAATAATCGTAGACATGAGCCAACTCATGCAACAAAGCTGCTAACACAAAGTCATGTGCATTTTTATGTTTACATGAATTCATGTCGAGCGATTTTTTATCAGAATAGATATCTAACAACGTTTGATGCAAATATATTTGATTGGGATTTTTATGCAACCAAGCATCCGCTACCATACCGACAATATGTCGATCAGACGAACGACAACTAAGAACCTCACGAAAATTTGCACCCATCATTTTGAAATTCACATAAATTGTTCGATTTACTTTGAGTTTAAATTTATCTGGCAAAAGTATCGAAACTTCATCAAACAATTTCTGTGCAGCAACCTGCTGCTCAACGGATAAGTTCTGTCTGTTTTTTAATTCCAGATTAAAACTTGCAGCAAAAGAAATACCCGAACTTACTGCAAATATAATATTAATAAGAATAAATATTCGTATGAATGATTGAGACATAAAACACTCCACTATTTTTTGCCCCAATCATTGGGAGAATAGGACGTGCTCTTTTGGGGACATCCTATTAATTAAATAATTATTTTTTATTTAAAATTAAAACTAATAATGTTTCATCAGACAAATCTTGCGCAGCTTCTGAACCAATAAGAGCAGCCTGTTCTTCGCGTTTATTTTCAATTTCTGTTCTGAGCTGATCATTGATTTCGGCATGATTAACTAAAACACTCATGATTTGATCTTGCTTAAGATCACGTGGAACAGACACTTTGCATGATGAACCAGAGCAAAAACCATATGCATCAATTTTCATCGCATGCGACATGTTTCCGACCAATAACATAACGATAGCCAACATAACATTTTTCATAAATTCTCCTTTTGTTGTTGTTTCCAACATATGTTTATAGTTTTTGCTTGCAGCAAGAGCCTCCTCCAGATCAACAAAAACAATTTATGAACCAGAAGATAACTTAATTTTAAAATAAAAAAAGATGTTATAATTCTGACATGTAAAAATGAATCCGCACATGAGTAAAATATTTAGTAATTACGATATGTTATACCGATAAGATTTATAAATATAAAATTTATATATAAATTAATTGATCAATTCTGGCGTTTCTTTATTTGGGTAAAATCCAATGTGAATTGGTTATTTTTTTTCGATTATATTAATCAAAGAAAATTTATTTGCGATGAACACTTGTCAAAACAATCGGCTGAACCGGGACATCATCATAATCACCGACTGATTGGACATTTTGTTTTGCTATTTCTTCGATGACTTCATAACCAGATATGATCTTACCAAAAACTGCGTAGCCGTAATGTGCAGGATCTACATAATCTAATCTGACATTGTCTTTTAAATTGATAAAAAAATGTGATGTGGCACTGTCTATTTCTTCTGTCCGCGCCAGAGCAACCATACCCTTCAAGTTACTCAATCCATTGTTTGCTTCGTTTCTGATTGGCTCACTGGTTGGCTTTTCCGAAAGATCAGGGTTAAGACCACCCGCCTGAATTACAAAATTTTTAACGACTCTGTGAATAATTGTATTGTCATAAAATTTGGTATCCACATAATTCAGAAAGTTTTGCACACTAATCGGAGCCTTATCTGGATAAAGTTCGATTTCAAAATTTCCTTTATTGGTTTCTACCACAACCACTGCTGAATCCGCTGCCAGTGTAGAAAAAGAAATTAGCACTGTTGTCAAAATCATTAACCATTTCATATTAAAACCTTTTTTAAGGAGGACACGTCCTTGTATTTATCGCACAAGGTTGCTTCAAAGGGAAATAACAGTCAAAATATTATTTATCTAGAAAATAGTTATCAGAATGCTTATCATTTGATTGAATTTTAAGAGTAAACAATCTGCAACAGGGTTTAATCCCTGACGAGTAATGCAGGAATAGCATTAAGAATAATCCCACACGCAAGCTACCAAGCGGAGGCCTCATTGAGCAACATTCACATTCCAAAAGCTGGATTTGATTTTTTAAAAAAATTAAAACGAAACAACAATCGGGATTGGTTTTTAGAAAACAAACATTTATACGAAGAAAATTTAAAGACACCTCTGCAAAAAGTTATCATTGAGCTTGGCAAAAATTTATCAAACAAGGCCACTGGAATTCATTTTGACCCAAAAAGATCTATTTTTAGAATGAATAGAGATGTTCGTTTTAGCAATAACAAAGATCCATACAAAACCAATATTGGCGCTTCTTTTGTTTCTTACCGTCACAACAAAAAAGATGAATTCCCAGGACTGTATATTCACATCGAACCTGGAAATTGCTTTATCGGAGGAGGTTTATATATGCCTTCAGGTGAGCAGATCCGAAAAATCCGCGAATTAATAAACCAAGACCCTGATACTTTTAAAAAAATAATTTCCACAACAAATGTAAAAAAATATTTTGCTGGCCTCAGCGGTGAAAAATTAAAAACTGCCCCCAGAGGAACTGCTGCCGATCACCCTAATATTGAGTTATTGAGATGGAAACAGTTTGTATATATTAAACGTTACAAAGACGTGGATTTTCAAAAAGGCAATCTGGCCAAAACAGTTGAAAAAGAATTCATAACCATGATGCCTCTGGTGAATTGGCTGAATAAGGCACTGACTTTGTGGTGATACTTATGTACACTCTGACCACAGAAGATATCGGATATAAATTTGATTCAAAAAATTAAATCACAAAATGCGCTCTTAAAATTTTTTATTGATTTGATAATAATTTTTCAGCGTCTTTGATCTGTTCTGCAGTCATATGTGATTTAACAAACTCGATATCTTTAACTGCTCTTTCATTTCCCTGCTTCAATGACAGCGATATCCATCGATAGGATTGAATCCAATCTTGCGCCACGCCTCGACCGTCACCGTAAACAACACCCAAATCATCTTGAGCTACCGCGTTCCCTTGCTCGGCAGATTTTTTTAGCCATTCAAATGCCTTCTTATCATCCCTTTCAACACCCTCTCCTGTTGAATACATGTACGCAAGATCATGCTGAGCGGAAGCATCGCCGTTGTTCGCCGCAATTTCAAAATACTGAAATGCTTTAACCAAGTCCTTGGCTACACCATCGCCTTTAAAATATTTTAAACCTAAAACATAATCTGGATCCATCGCCTTTGTTTTTTCAGCGACTTCGTTATTGATTGAAATACTTGTCGTTACGACCCAAGGTATATTGAAATATCCTTTCTTTGTAACAAAGGTCATTTGAGAACGGCCAGGTATTAACGTCATATATTCTTTTTTAGAAATTGAAGTTTTTTCGGAGTAATCAAAAGCAAAGCCATCAGATTTACTAAACCTGCTTGGGGTAATACATGGAACTGTTGCGAAATAACTGACTGAGTTTTTATGCGAGGTATAGTCCCTACCGGTAACCGTTAAAACTTGCACCTCTTCAAGAGACCTGTCTAGATTTGCATTTAATATATACGCCCCTGATACTGTTAAAAGACAGGCAGGAATAGCACACAAAATCCATAAAAACCAAAAGTGTTTTGAACGCCTATATTCGAGCAAAAATGACATCCGATAACAAACCTGTGTAATTGGTATCCAAACAAAAGATGTAGCAACAGCAACAACTAAAAAAGTCTCGGCAGAACGTAAAGGATGATAAATAGATTCAGCAAAAACCCAA
>CAZMVK010000027.1:8532-16889 GCA_964569545.1 uncultured Bdellovibrio sp. | reverse complement strand
CAAATCACAATAGTAGATACAAAATAAAACATCATTACTGCAGAAACAATTGCCGCTGGCCGCGAATAGCTTTTTGATTTATTCACGTTTTCAGAACTATTTTCGATGACAAGGTTTTGCTCAGACCAGTCAATTTTACGACACAAGATTTCTTCACACTGAGTTTGTATTGAATTTAATCTAGGAAATCGCATAACCATGACCAACAGAGCAGGGATTGCGAACACAAGCATTAAAGGCGGATACATATTTAAATAGGCCGCTGCAAATCCAATAACAACAACCGATTCCAGCAGAGACAAGCCAACTATATACGCAACAAAGTATTTTACAAATATTTGTGAAGGATTAATTTCTTTGTGTGTTTTCAAACTCCTATTCAAAATTATCTTTGGCAAAATGTAACTAAGTGCCAAGCTTATAAAAGCAAGAGCCGCAAAAAAATTAACACTTTGTAATTGAAATACTGATGACAGATTTTTGATGCCATCTGAAGTTGCGTCGGTATTTATAGATAATACAAGAAACACATAGTACATAGGAACAGTCGCCATCAAAACAACAGTAATAATCGATATTCTGAGAATAGAGTTATTTAGTTTTAAATTTTGATTTTGCAATTCAATCTCCATGCATTTCCAGATTTTAATTCTTCTATGCTTATCTAATTAATTAGAACTACCAGTTTAGAACTAGATTTAAAGCGTAACAATCATTTATAAATTTAAAAATACTTACTTAAATATTACAAGTTCCATTATGTAGAATAATGATAAGAACTGAAAGTGCTACTGATTTTAGTCTATTTTAAATGAAATTTATTTTAATTGAAGAGAGTGCTTTCAGAAAGAATTCATAATTTAATAAAGATTTTCGCATTTATTTATTTTTGATTTAAATTTTGATTTTGGACGATAAACAAATCGCGCTTCATTTTCTGGACTGATAGAATAGAAATCTTCCATTTCATTTTTGTATTGAAAAACATATGGATGAAATTTTGAAACCCCGTTTTTGCTAAATACAATATTATCACCCAGAAAAACGGCTGCGTGAATTATCGATTGATAATCTTCTTTCAAATAAACAATAAGATCCCCTGGCTTGAGATTTTCATCATTAGATATTAAATCAAAATGTTCATGAACTTGTGCAAAGAAATGTTCATCCTTGTCAAAACTTAGTCTGTACGCCCTCTCCTTGACGCTGTTCAAACAAGCATTCATACAATTCGGACCGGAACCCGCGGTAAAAGTATTTAAAATTTTTCGAATGAATAATGGCATTATGTTTTGTAATTGAATTTTTTTGATACCTTTACGAAAATTCAATTTCAAATACTTTTCTAAAATATTTGGATCTCGTCCTGCGGAGTAATACTCTGCGGCTTTAGAAAGATCCGTTTTTTCATCCAAAAGAAAAAAAGCATCCAATCCCAATCTCGTGAAATGTTCAGATGTATATTCTTTTATAAGAGGTGCTTTTAAGTCGGCACTGAGCTTGGACCAAATGTCTGAAGTCCAAAAAAAATAAAAATTTCCTTCAATTTCATATAACGAATCCATTACAAAATTGATGTCAGCTGAATTTAAAAACATATCCTTTAATGAATCTCGAGCAGAGTCTTTGCTTTGAAAACGCATCATCGGAGGCTGTCTTTCAGTTTTTATAAGATATGAATAAATAATATTTTTTTCATGATGAGTCAGCTGTTGTTTAAACTCGGGCGTAACCTCGATCACCCCCTGAAAACCAGTGTATCTATAAAAGGTCATTGCCAAAGGAATTTTATTGTTCGGTAATTTACTGATAATTGACTCTTCTAGGTGTTTTACAATAACGGTTCTTACAGCATTTTTTTGTAAGTATTTAATAAACTCTGCTTTGCTTGATAAAACCCAAACCTCACCCATTTCAAAAATGTCTTTACTCCAAAATGACTTTTGCTCTTCTGTTGGCCTGACTTCTTTTTTTGAAGCCTCAATATGAATATTCGGCGCTGCCAAAGCAATTAGGCTTTGGAAAAGCAAGAAAACCACCATTATAAGTATTCGTGAATTCAGACGCATATGACATTACAATACGATATTCATGCCAAATAATAATTGGTTACGTACTTTTAGGCGAGATCCAACATCAATACATTGAGAGTCAGAAATACCTTAAAGATATTATTTAAAGATAACTATTTTTGTCGACGGCTGTCTAAATTTTTAACGTCTCAAAATGAGACATACTAGTGACCTGATCTCGCCCCAATTCTTCCCCTGGGGCGGCGCTTCGTGAGGGACGTCGATCAGATGGTCCTTAAAAATTGGATTTCATGAATTTTTTCTTTTGTAAGAAGAAACCACACGAGCGACTGCGATAGATGACCTGCCATCTCTATTTTTTAGCCATACTGCATCTACCTACGATTTTTGACCAGTACATTTTGGTTCGCCTTCAAAACTTGAATGCGGTCATCTAGGTCAGGGTGAGTGGAGAAGAGCTTAAGTAATCCTCCCGCTTTTCCTGAAATTTTTAGCGATGCAATCGCAGACTGATCATCATTTTTCGATAATTGACAGTTCACCTTAAGTCTTTCAAGAGCAGAAATCATATTATCTGTCGTTGAAAGCGATGCCCCTCCGTTATCAGCTCTAAATTCTCGTCGTCTTGAGAAGGCAGACACAACAATCATGCCTAAGATACCGAGAGCAATCTCGCAGGCGATGGCGACACCAAATTGCACAATGCTTCGCTTATCTTCTGAAACAAACTGGCTCGCAAAGAAGCCTATGACCCGGGCTAGAAACATGACAAAGGCATTCACAACACCTTGTACAAGGGTCATTGTCACCATGTCGCCATTAGCAATGTGAGCCACTTCGTGAGCCAACACTCCGTCAAGTTCCGATTCATTCATATTACGAAGAAGACCCGTCGAGACTGCAACTAGTGATCGGTTTTTGGTCGGTCCCGTAGCAAAAGCATTGAGGTCTTCAGCTTCGTAGTAGCCAACTTGCGGCATCTTCTCGATTCCAGCTTTTCTGGCAAATCCATGAACCTTGAGCAGTAGGCTACGGAGCACAGGATCTCTTGTGTCTGGCTCGATGATTTTTACTCCCATCATCCACTTTGCCATGATTCTTGAAAGTGCAAGCGAGATGAAAGCCCCTCCAAAACCCCAGAGTACACAGAAAATCATGAGCGACTGATAGTTAATCCCTTTCGCATCCAAGTAGGGCTGGATACCGAAGGCGGACATGACTATTGATATGGTCGCAATGATAAGAATGTTTGTTGTGACAAATAAAAAGACCCGTTTAGCGATTTTCATTTTAAAAACCTCCTTCTATTTAAATATCTCTTTGGTCTGAAAACTATTGCATTATCAACCTAAGCTCCAGTTAGTCGAATAGCTCCTCTAGAAAAGACTTCCGCTTCTTATAGGGCTTCTGATAATAGTCCGATTGCGAATGGCTCCGTGAGTTGTCTTGCCGATATGAGCTTTCGTCTTCTCTCGATTTTTCTAAAATCTTATCTAGCTCTCCACGGTCGAGCCAAATACCTCGGCACTCTGGGCAATGGTCGATTTCAATTCCTTTTCGCTCGGCTATCACTAGATTATGTTCTTTGCAGTTTGGGCATTTCATCTCTATTTCTCCTTACAGTTTAAGATGTTGGTTAATTTAGCTTCATCTTGAATTCCTTAGACGTTATTAATTTCTTTCAAATCAACTTTTGGGATAATTAGTTTTTGTTTTCTGCGGTCAACTACAATTGAGGTAACAATCGAACCACCTATCAATAGGGCGATGATCCCAAGCGACCAGCTGATCGGAAACTTTCCACCAAAAACTTCGTTGAGCCACACCATCTTGAGGCCCACAAACACTAGAACTGATGCAAGTCCGTATTTAATGTATGCAAACCTATCCATCACACCGGCCAGCATAAAGTACATCGAGCGAAGACCAAGTATCGCAAATATATTTGAGGTGAATACAATCAGCGGCTCTTTGGTTAGAGCAAAAATTGCCGGAACGGAATCAACCGCAAAAATAATGTCACTCAGCTCTAGGAAAATGAGCGCAAGAAAAAGTGGTGTCACATAAGTAAGCCCATCTTTTTTAAAGAAAAATTTTTGCCCTTCAATCTGCGGGTGAACTCTGAACACTTTCTTGAGTTGTCGAACAATAAAATTGTTTTCTAAGTTTTGTGGCTTGGTTCCAGCGAAGAACATCTTAACCCCGGTCAAGATTAGCAGTGCCCCAAAGAAAATAACGACCCAGTGGTACTGCATCAGCACAGAACCCAAGGCAATAAAGATGGCGCGAAAGACGAGGGCCCCAAGAATACCCCAGAAGAGAACCCGGTGCTGGTACATCTTTGGAATCCCGAAGTATGCGAAGACCACAGCGAAGACAAAAATGTTGTCGATTGCGAGAGATTTCTCAACGACAAAGCCAGTTAAGAACTCTAGGGCTGAGCTTTTGGCCTGAGCATCTGGGTCAAAGCCAGGAATCGAAGTGTAACGTTCGTGCGTTGAAAATCGATACTGTGCATAGAGATAGAATAGATAATTGAAGACAAGAGCCATGCTGATCCAGACAGTAGTCCAAATCGAAGCCTCCTTAAAACTAACTTCATGGGCTTTCTTGTGAAAAACCCCAAGGTCTAAAGCTAAAACAACCAGTACAAACACTAGAAACCCTACGTAAAACCACCAGTAATCGTAAAATGGAAATAGTATCATCTTTCAAATTCTCCTTTAATCGCTATACACCTAATATCGTCGAAAACTAGACATCTCTCAAATCGATAATAAATTTGATTAGCATACTATAAAACGATACAAAGTATCTGAAGTTTTCTATGTGCTGTTTTTTTCTGAAATAGGACTAACGTTGCATATTAGTGTGTAAATCCTAGAGGGGAAACACGGATGAAAAGAAAAGATATTATTTAAAGATAATGATTTTTTTTCGACGGCTGTCTAAATTTTTGACGTCATCAAAATGAGATAAAGCAGCGAAGATGCACTATTCGACGAGAAATGATCGCATTTCTTTTTTCAATAATAATATTCTAGCATCAATTTTACTCGAAGGTGGAATTGAAAAACAAATACGGTGCTTGCCAAAACCTTTTGCCGGAAAACCTTTGACTGGAAATCTTTTTAATTGACCCTGCTCAACATCAAGTTGAACCAATCTCTCAGGCAAGACAGCGACTCCTAAACCATTCAACGCAAAAGACTTAACAGAAAGAAACGTATCAAGTTTATAATTTTCTTTAAACTTTATTTTATGCTGAATACAATGATCACGAATTGTTAAGCCGTCTTGATCATATGCCTTATCTACATAGATCAAATCGATTGCATCGTCTTTCATCTTATAATTTTTTGCGACAAAAAAATTAAATACGTCAGTATAAAGAACATGAGAATCCCATTGATTACTGACCTTTGGCTCTGCATCTACAATGACATCAATGGAACCAGAGACAAGCTTATTCCAGTGTTCTTTTTCATCTCGTGTTATCAATGTAATTTTCAATTGTGGGTATAATTTCTCAAAGTGTTTTAAAAATTGTGGCCATAAATATGACGAAAGAGTTTCGTATGATGCAATTCTTAACTCTCCCGAGAATGGAATATTTCCTGAATTAATTTTTTGGCCAAGATCATTAACTGATGATTCAATTTTTTCGTAAAGTGCAAGGATCATCTCGCCTTCTTCTGTCAAACGAACACCTTTAACTGATCTTATAAGTAGTTTATTTTTAATCACTGACTCAAGCGCATCAATAGATCTAGAAAGACCAGGCTGTGAAACACCAAGCTCTCTAGAGGCTTTATGAAATCCACCCATCTGAGCAACGACAGCAAAATTTCTAAGTTTTTCCAAATGCTTAAGCAACTCTAGACTGTCCATAACACCTAACCTTTATGATGCATTTTAGTTATCATATACATATTTATAATGCATTATTAATATCTAACAATTTTTATTAATCTCCGGACAACTTAACAAGGAGATTCCAATAA
Source organism: uncultured Bdellovibrio sp. (assembly GCA_964569545.1). Lineage (GTDB taxonomy): Bacteria > Bdellovibrionota > Bdellovibrionia > Bdellovibrionales > Bdellovibrionaceae > CAZMVK01. Next base: position 10,852 of record CAZMVK010000027.1, on the reverse strand, counting down.
AGAAAACAATAACAACTATCGCACTTTTAACTGCAAACCTAGCATCTGCTGAGGCTTTTAAAGTGAAAAACCCGATCGAATATACACAGAACATTCAAATACCAATTCAAAATGTGTCATGTGTACGTGGCCCCTTTGGCACCGCACAACTTCAAATTATTTTGCCACAACAAATAGGAAGTTCCGAACAAGAAGGAGTTTTAAAAACTGAATTTTTTGAGACAATCAGCGAAAGAGAATGTCATTCGATTATTGAACAAATTCCAAAATTAGAAAGTAAAGAAAACATTGAACTAAATGCTCAGATTCTTAATAGATCTGTTGCTAAGCTGACTTCATCAAACACTTACACTTGCGAAGTCGCACAACAGGAAATTGTTAGTATCAAAGTCGGAAACACAACAGCTTATGAAAGCATTATCAAATCCCAAGCAAGCTTAGACTGCCCGGCGGGTATTTATCCATATCATGTGAATACTAAAGATCAGGTCATTTATGTTTTGCATGAAAATGGCATACCAACTAAATCAGATTTTTAGTTTTGCCTCTAAAAACCTTTTTTAGAAAAACACCTGATGCTGAAGATAATGAACTTCTTTGGACATCAGGTGAACTACGAGCTGAGATCAATTATCCAGGGCCCAACAATTCGCCAACAAAAGAGATAGCCTTAACGCAAGGCTAAGCCGCTTTCTTTATTAATTTAAAAAAAGCACCGCATTTAGTGGCTAGCGTAATTAAATAGTCTAACGTGACCTTGTCTGGACTTGATAAAATTGCTGACCAACGTGATTTAGGAATATTTAGAAAATTTGAAAATTCAGTGTTATTTAATTTACGATGCTCACGCTCTTTGTCTAATTGAGCAATAACAGAACCCTTTAATGTGATCAATTCAACTTCGGCCTTTGAAAAACCAAGTTTAACGGCCAAGTCAGATGTTGATTTGTAGATTTTCTTATTATTTTTCATATTCAACCTTTCATTAGTTTATAGCGTTTGATCGCCGTATCAATTTCCTGAGGAGGCGTCTTCTGACCTATAGATCAGAAGCGATGTCTTTTTCAATTTAATTACCGAAAATTAATGCCACGGCATAAGTTATAAAATTTTATAACTTATGCCAAGAGCAAAATCTTAGGCTTATAAAAGATGTTTTTTTTCATCTTCCATTTAGTTGGCTGGAGCCCTTGCGCCCTTTCTTGACCTGATTCCTTATGTTACTCAACCCTGGGTTCGGGTAAGCCTCTGGCTAGAGCCGACGCCAACATTGAATTTGAAACTCAAAAAACTATTACCCCAAAATAATTTTGCTATTTTCTGACTCTGAGCTAATATAAATTATATTTTTGGAGGTTCATTTGAGAGTTCGTCGGGTAATATGCACATTTGCAAGTATTGTTTGTTTGGTAAGTTGTGCCGGAAAAAGTAAAACCAGTTCATCGGCAATAATCAAAAACAATAAATTAGCCAAAAAGAGTAGTAGCAGCAATCCCACACTTGCTAGAAATAATATTCAATCTGAAGATCTGAAGTCACAGGTGCTCCCTTCGGAAACTTCATCAAACAATGTGGAAAAAAAATGGATTATTGGATCGAAAGTAAATGTTCGAGCAGAGGGAAATTCAAAGTCGAAGGTACTTGAACAGTTAGACTACAATGCTGAAGTCTTTTTGATTTCAAAGAATAAAGAAAATTTATGTGAAATTAAATGGGAGCTCCAAAAGCACGGATTTGTTTCTTGCGTTTACCTAAACGACGAGCCGGTGTTGATTGGACAAGAAACAACTTTAGGTACAATTTACGACAACAGGACGAGTGACTTTTTGGTCAGTCCTAACGGAATGCGAGTGGCTTATTTGATCGGATCAGGAGAATTTGAAGAAGAGACTGGAAGCTGGGAGACATCGAGCCTTGTTGTCGACGCAAAAAAATGGGAGAATGAAAGTTCGCGTATCTTTAGAGATCAGCGAGACTTCAATTTTATACAATTTAGTCCAGACAGCAAACACGTTGGTTCGATAGAAGAGAATAACTTTGTTCTGGACGACGAAGTCATTCCATACTTTTCATCCGATAGTGAAGAGAAATTATCCGCTTGGTGTAAATCTCAACATAAGAATGCCTGTACTAAATATAATTATTATAATCGTAAAGTTTCTAGTTTCGCACTTAGCTCAAATACTGATCGGTTCGCATACGTAAGCACCACTGACAATAGTGATGAACCAAATTGGATAGTTGAAAATGATAAAATTCATAAGTATTACGGAAAAGTCGAGTCGCCTCTGTTTAGTCCCGATGGTCGACACTTGGCTTA
>CAZMVK010000027.1:1518-8522 GCA_964569545.1 uncultured Bdellovibrio sp. | reverse complement strand
TACATTGCAAAGAATCAATATGCTGAGGAAGATTGCTTTGTCGTTTTAGACGAAAAAGAAGGTAATCACTACAGCTCCGTCAGCAAGTTAATGTTCAGTAGAGATAGTCGCCATTTCAAATATGAAGCGATAAAAAATGGAGAATCAATTGTTGTAGTTGATGGTAAGGAAGAAAAAAAAGAAGGAAACACTATTGAATTTGATCCAATTACTTTTCGTAAATATTACCTTGTAAAGATAGATGGAAAGATCGTCTTAGCCTTAGATAAGATAAATAATTTTGTCAGTGGACAATATGACTCGATCTATTCGGTAATTTTCAGTCCTGATGGATTACATCATGCTTTTGTGGCAAAAAAAGAAAACTTAATTTTTATTGTTCATGACGGCCAAGAAGGTAAAAAATATCCTCAAGACAAAATGCTTAAGTACGGAGATATTAGTCTTGTGTATAGCCAGGACAGTAAAAATCTTGCATATCAGCTTTGCATTGGGCCTGAGATAATAGGACATAAATGCTTGATAGTAATCAATGAGATTGTAATTTCTGATGATTCAGTGTTTGGATTTTTTAGGTTTAGTTCGGATGGTAAACACCATGCCTATTACACGAAGGATTCTATTGTTTTTGATAGCAAAAGATATTTACCTAGTCCTAACCCCAATTTCATACTGAGTTTGGACGGAAAGAGTCTAGCAGTTAGCACATGTACTTCCAATTGTTCAATAATTATTAATAAGCACAAAGGGAAGTCCTACCCATATATATTGAGTAATTCCATCGGCAGGGTTTCTTTGGATACAAAAGGTTCAAGTATTCAATTTGATCCCCAAGGAAATCTTCATTTTATCGCCATAAACGACGGTAATTTAATCTCCGTCGAAATAAAATTTGAAAGCTTTTCTAAACGCTAAAGAACCGGCTCTATCCATGACTTGTGGGTTGTTACAAAAAATTAAAAAATCCGCCGTTATAAAAGTGGGCCAGATATTCTTGTAATGAGCCATATCGCAGGAAAAACTGGCGGAGCCTGAGAGATTCGAACTCTCGTTACCTTTTAAGGGGTAAACTCGCTTTCCAAGCGAGCGCCTTCGGCCACTCGGCCAAAGCTCCGTTTTAATTTTAATTACAAAATAAAAAGGAGCCATGAGGCTCCTTTTTTTTGCATATCGAAAATGCGATTTAGATTTAATATCTAAATTAACCGCACTGACCGATTTCAGCTTTCAAGTTTGAGAAAAGCTCAGTTGCATTTTGAGTTGGAGCAACAACTGAATCATATTTTTTCTGAAGATCAGAAGAAATAGATGGAACGTTAGCTGATGAACAACCGAAAGATTGGATCATAGCACTTACGTACTCACCTTGACCGATAGCTAATTCAGATTTCAAAGTTTGGTAGTTTGTTGCAACAAAGCTAGCAGCTTCTTGATCGTTTTTTGCAAAAGCGATTTGTTCACAACCAATTGTTCCAGAAGTCATACCGAAAGCTGGTGGAACAAATGCATTTGTAGTACCACGAGTTGTTGTACCAATCATTGTTCTGCTCTCAGTTACTTGCCATCCAAGACCACAGCCGTCTAATGTATCGCGAGCTCCGCCCATAGTTTCTTTTGCTGCTGTTTTTGCCTGAGCAAATGCAGATGCCAACACGATAACTGATACTAATAATACTTTTTTCATAGGTATCCTTTCCTATTAATGGTTATTGCAGATTTAAATTCTGAAGAGATTCTCATTTTCGGTCAACGAAAATAATAAGCAAGGTCCAAACGTGCCTCAGCATAATTTGGTCCACCAGATAGGTCTGGATATATAAACTGAAACTGCTGACGAATTTCCCAGTTTTTTTGCAATGAAATAGACTGTTTTATCTGTATTTCGTAAAATCGATCAACCAATCTTTCAGAGCCAACATCTTGATAATACGAGGCTTGCACGCCCGTCTTCCATTTCTCTGCGATTGAAGAAATCCAACCAACATCTGCCCCAGACAAAAGTCTGTATCCTCTGGCCAACTGTGAATCAATATTCGTTCTCAATGTTAAGAACTGATAAAGAATATGATCAGACGAAATGACTTCTTCACTTAGACCAACCCCACCAGACCAAGTAAAATATCGACAGTTCAAACACGAAAAATCTTTTGGCGACTCAAGTGTGGTTTTAATTTTCCACGAAGGACTAAAATCCAAACGACCGACTGGTGCCAGTGAGGTAATTTGCAAAAACCCAAGCTCTTCTAAAAAAGTTTTTTCACTCAGCAAATCACTGTCTCGTTTTCTGATTTCAAACCAAGGAAATAGAATCTCAGAGTATTTTTTAAAACCCGCATCCTGGTTAAATAAATCGTGATATGCAGATTGCACACGCACACCTAAATAACCACGTCCTGATTGCTGCAATGTTGTCTCAGATCCCCCCAACAATCGCACAGCATACGCATCGTGCCCCAGATCGGGTCTGGTTTCGCTTGCAATGGTCGGCAAAGATTCAACTGAATAATTTGATGTCAGCTTAGATCTAGCTGACAAAATAGATTCCCAATATTTAGTTTCTTCTGCAGATAGCTTTCCTTTTTTCAACTGACGTTGAAAATCGAAATAAGAGCTTGCAGTTTCTAAAACCAATGCGTCTGAAACAACAGCTGGATCCAATTTATTTTCAATCAATTGAAAGAATATTTTTGTTTGATCTTCAGTTAATGCTGAATATTTTTGTAAAAGTTTTTTTCGCAATGCGGGACGAAATTTAACTTTACGAACCACACCCTCTTGCGAGAATAAGTTTTTAACTATTTCCCCTGGAATCGCATAAATAGTATGCTCATCTAATTTTTTCCACTGAGGTTTGACAGCCTGGAACAAACGCATCATTTGATAAGCACAATTGTCATCGAAGAAGTAATATTTAATTCTTGCTGAAGTCTCGATCTCCCACAAATGTTCTATTAACAACCGAACTTCATCAGCATTAAAATCCAATTCGTATTCCCATAAATCACGACTCTCTGCCTTGATGTATTCGTTAAGTTTTTCATAATACGGCTGAGTAGACCAATGCCCTTCATAACCACCCAACACACCAAAATAAAAAAACGCTAAAGGATTTTCATCTGGAGGAACCTGCGCTGCAAAATTCACCCCTGTATCTAACAAATCACTGGAACGACGAGATGATACTTTTAAAAATAAATGTCCAAACATCGACGCCGGGTTGTTGGTGTAGGCTGAAGAAAATATCAGACTGACATTCTGTGGCTGATTAAAACGCTCATAAAAACCATTCCATTTTTCACATTGAATGTCTGGATATTTTAAGCCCAATCTTTTTTGCAAATAATCATACCGAGCACGAAAAATACAAAATGGCCTTTGTTTTAATGGCCCAAGCTCTGTTGTAGAATCGATGGCTTCGATGGTGGCCTTAAGTTCAGCCTCGGGATCTGTTCGCCCCTGCTCTGACAAGAAAAAAACCCCACCATCAATTTCGCTTTGATAACGAAAAAAAGATTTATGATGATAGTGTAAAAGGTTTAGCCATTCTGTTTCATATGCAACAGCATGCATTTGCTCTGCAGACGGCAATGTCGCCGCCTGTGCATGAGTCATATTAAAAAAAATAAAAAGAAAAGAAAAAATCATTTCGTAAAATTTATCACTCTAATAATCAGCCAACTGTTTGATCGATCTTACCGAAGATACTGTTTCCCTTGTCGTCTTCCATCCAAATTTGTATGCGATCGCCTTTTTTCATAAACGAAGTTACCGCGGTCCCAGTTTGAATTTGCTCTAACATTCTTTTTTCTGCCAGACAGCTTGAACCAACAGTTGAGTCTTCGTTAGCAACAGTTCCGCTGCCAATCAAAGATCCAGCCACTAAATCACGAGTTCTTGCCGCGTGAGCAATCAACTGACCAAAATGAAAATGCATAGCCCCAGCATTGGCTTTACCAAAAAACTTTTCATTCAAATGTACTTGCAATGGCAAATGCAAACGACCCTCAATCCATGCAGAGCCCAACTCATCAACAGTGCAGGCCACCGGCGACAAAGCACTGCTTGGTTTGCTTTGAAAAAAACCGAAACCTTGAGCCAGTTCTTCTGGAATCAGTCCACGCAGTGACACGTCATTGATTAAAACAACTAGACGAATTTTTTTAATCGCGTCCTCTGCTGAAATTCCCATCGGCGTATCTGCAACGATCACTCCGACCTCACCTTCAAAGTCAGTTCCATGCGCAAAATCGACCTGAGGAATTTTTTCTGTAGGATTTAAAAACTTGCCGCATTCACCTTGATAAATCAAAGGAACCGTCGTCAGTGTTTCAGGCAATGCCGCCTTACGTGCCATTCGTACTAATTTTATATGATGAATAAATGCCGAGCCATCTGCAAACAACCATGTTCTCGGCAAAGCAGAATGAAATTTTTCAGTCTCCATCGCAATAACATTAAGACCATCTACTGTGGAACCTACAGAGATATTTTCTGAACTCAATTGCTCGTAGATTTTTTGTAAACGTGGAGAAATGTCGTCCCAGTTTTCAACAGCTGACAATAAATTTTCAGCTGTCGTCGGGAAAAGACTGGAAACATTCACAGCAAATTTTAAATTTTTGCTGATAACACACAACTCGCCATCACGTTTTTGTTTATTTCCTTCAGTTGCCTTAATAGAACCTAATTTCATAAATTTCACCTTTAACTTTTAACTTTTAACTTAAAACACATTATCAAATTCAATAAATACTAAAATAAATCTAGTCGATTGCATCAACTTAATTTTCAAATAACTCTTATTAAGTGACCGTTATTTTTTTAATAAATTAACCACCCACTTAAAAAGTATAAAATGCTCCTATCGCCAACGTTCTCATATTAGCAACACTCTGAGAAAGATCACCGGGAACATACTCATACGAAATTTCAGCACCCATGTCTGGTAAAAACAAAAAATGAACACCAAGTTGCCATGGTATGATCATTGATTTCACATCCAAAGCTGCGCACGTCGTGCTATGCGTACAGCTCACATCTTTGGATTGATTGAATGCCAAAACTGGTCCTGCAAAGATCATTGCTAAATCTGAAAACTGATATCCAACAGTCAATGGCACATCAAAATAAGAGTATTGGATACTGACTGTGCCTTGCACCGTTGGCGAAATATCAACATAACGTTGATTATAAATAAAACCACCTCGAGCAGCCAAGCTGTACTTAAGAGGCAAAACCCCTAGAACCCCAGCCATCCACGATGTTTGATTTTGCACAGAGGCCTTGGTGACATTGGTGTCTGCAGAGTTTGAACGCACGCCAAACAACGCACTAAATTGCAAATCACCAGCCGTATTTTCATGGCGACGATCAACGGCATTTTTCGCAAAAACTGATGATGGTACTTGAACAAGTACCATCATTATCAAAACTATAACAAAAAGACTTCTTAGCATTTTCACTTACTCAAATGTTACAAGAAAGTTTATGCCAACCGCTTTGCTGTTGGTTAAATTATTTTTCCAAAATTCAGAGGGCACAACTTCGTAATAAATCTCTGCACCCATTTGTGGAGCAAATTTAAATGTTGCACCGATTTGCGCACCTAAGGTCATTGCATCTGGATTGTTGCCAGTTGTACAAGTGCTGCCTGAAGTTTTGCACTCCTTTGTAGCTAACAAACCGACAACTGGTCCTGCAAAAGCGCCGGCATATTCAGAAAAGCGATAAGTCGCCGTCAATGGGATATCCACATAAGACATATTGTATTCCACATCAGCTAAGCCGGCAGCTGAAAGAATATAATTGTGTTGCGAATAAATAAAACCAGATCGCAATTGAAACATTTGTCCAATTTCAAAAAATCCAATCACACCCAAAGCCAAACCATTTTTTGAAGAACCAGAATATCCATTGGCAGTATAATCTGCACTGTTCGAACGAATCCCCGCAACCACACCAAAATCATTGTGAATAGCTGGGACTGCCGCAACTGCATTTGCATAAGAAGCAAAAGCCATTGTCGAGATTACAGTCGAGATCAATATTAGTGCACTCATCAAGTTTGATGATAATGTTTTTTTCGTTTTCATACTTTCACATCCTTTGTTGTTAAACTCGTAAAGACTATCTAAAAACTTTGTAACTGGCCAGTTACAATACATTTTTTCTAGCAAACCAATTAAATTCGAAACTGTAGTCATAAACAAAACTCACAAACAAAACATGTTGAATGCTTATAATGCGATTTATTTGGAAAATAAACGGCTCAACAAGTTTTCAAATAGATACGTGTTTTGTCTTGAGAGATGTTTCAAACTCTCCTACTATTTCTAACATCAGGTTACCCCTAGTATGGAGACTCATCTATGTCTGACTTAGTGCTCTACAATTATTTTCGCAGCTCTACATCTTATCGCGCACGTATTGCACTACACTGGAAAGAGTTGTCTTTCCAATACAGACCAGTGCATCTTTTAAACAACGGTGGCGAACAACACAGCGCCGAATACCGCAAGCTCAATCCCACTGGAGAGGTGCCCACCTTGATACACAATGGATTCACTATTGGGCAGTCTATGGCGATCATTCAATATTTAGACGAAGTCTTCCCCGAAAAACCTTTGTTTCCGAAAAATCCAGGATTAAAAGCTCAAGTCTTACAATTCTGCGAGAACATCAACTGCACTCACCCCTATCAAAATTTAAAGACCATTCAATTTTTAGAAAAGAATTTTAAAATCACACCTGAGCAAAAAAATCAGTGGATCCAAAATTGGCTAGGCCAATGTTTCACATCTTTAGAAAACACACTTAAAAACCACAGTGGAAAATTTTGTTTTGGTGACAATCTCACAGCAGCAGATGCATTCCTGATCCCACAACTATTTTCAGCCCAACGTTTTCAAGTCCCAATAGACAATTACCCACTAATCCAAAAAATCCAAAAAAACTGCCTAGAACAAGAAGCCATAAAAAAAGCCCACCCAACAAACCAAATCGAC
>CAZMVK010000027.1:0-1418 GCA_964569545.1 uncultured Bdellovibrio sp. | reverse complement strand
AGCCGCGAAAGCGGCGAGCGGAAGACAACTTCATGTAGGCCGCACACAACCCAACAGAACAACAAAGAAACAAAGAGTTTTAAATAAGAGAAAAACTTGTTCAGCCGAGGCGGCTAGGAGGGATTGGCCAAGCGGCCATCCCGACGACGACAACGAAGGATCAACAAGTTTTAACCCCGAGCGATGAAGAGGAAGCTCCAGCGGTCGATAACTGGCACAAACAAGAAAATCAAAACGCTGACATTGAGCCACATAAAAAAAGCAAACCAACGTTGCTCAGCTTCAGATTTATAAAAGCGATAAAACTCTTGCATGATTTTATAAACGACAGGAACGACTGCCAACAAATAAACCCAGCTGGCATGCACAAACCACGGAGACAAAACAGCGATTGTCACATACAAAAAAGTCCACAAACCAGTGTGATACAAAGTTCGATGCACACCTAAAGACGCTGGCAATGTTGGGACGCCACCCAATCGGTAATCTTCACGAAAACGTAATGCCAAACACCAAAAATGCGGCATCTGCCAAAGAAACAAAATTAAAAATAAATATACCGAATCTAAGCTGAGCCATTGTGGATCGTTTGCAACATAACCCATAGTTACCGGTAGAGCTCCTGGCAATGCACCAGGGATTGCAGCAAAAATCCATTTTGGTTTCCACCAATAAGTATAAAATCCATTATACAAAATAACCGTTGCCCAACCTAAAATACCAGCCAGTTCTGAAGTCATAAACAAACGATCTGAACCAATCAGAAGAAATGTAACGGCTAAAATTCCAGCGGCTGCGGGTTTGATTTTACCCGAAGCAATAGGTCTCTTTGCAGTTCGTGGCATTTTTTGATCGATTTTATATTCTTGCACCTGATTTAAAGCCAGACTGCCAGAGCTTAAAAAAAATAAACCTACAGTAAAATTAAATAGATGATGCCAATCAAATTGGCTTTCAATAGCAAAGCTTGTCGCGTAACCGGCCAAGCCCGACAGTAATACAAAAATAACAATTCCGAATTTTGTTAGATCCGAATAAATCTTAAACACAAAAGCTCAAGCTTTTAAGTTTCATTTTATTCTGCTTACAGAGTCGAAGTCTGAGCAACACGTGTCCAGATATCAAGTGCCGAAAAGAAAATAAAAATACCTAAGAAAATAAACCCTGTAGCAAAAATGATTTTATTTCCTTTGGTTTCATATTTAAGACCCATGAAAAAAGCCATCACAAGCATCGCTTTTACAAAGGCAATCAAAAAAGCTACTGGAGCTGCCATAGCTCCAAGATGTAGCTGAGATGTTGCCACAGTCAGCGCAGTTAAAACCAGCAAGGCAACACAAACACGGCTCAATACTTGAAACGGAATGATGTGATGTCCACCTTCTTGATGATTATCATTTGCCATTTGTTCCCCCTGT
>CAZMVK010000026.1:9914-25759 GCA_964569545.1 uncultured Bdellovibrio sp. | reverse complement strand
TCAATTCTCAATTCTCAATTCTCAATTCTCAATTCTCAATTCTCAATTCTCAATTTATAAATTTTTTGCTGGGGCTGATTGGGCTTTTTTTAGAGCTACGTATTCGTCGTAACTTATGTCACGGTCGCCTACTATGCTGGTGTCGATTTCGATTATTCTGTTGGCTACTGTTTGGATGAACTCGTGATCGTGAGAGGTGAAAATGACGTTGCCCTTGAAGCGCTTGATGCCTTCGTTGACGGCGCTAATTCCTTCTAAATCCAAGTGTGCTGTTGGGCCGTCGAATAGCAAAACATTTGCCCCAGAGAGCATCATTTTAGATAACATGCAGCGAACTTTTTCTCCGCCTGATAAAACGTTTGGTTTTTTTAATGCTTCATCGCGACTGAATAATACTTTGCCTAAAAATCCGCGAATAAAGGACTCGTCCTTGTCTTCAGAATACTGTCTTAACCAATCAACCAAGGTCTTAATTTCGTCGTCGGCATTTTCAAAATATTTTAAATTATCTGTCGGAAAATAACTTCGAGTCGTTGTGCTGCCCCAAGCAACTGTTCCAGAGTCAGGTTCGATCACCCCAGCCAAAATATCCAACAAAGCTGTTTTTGCAATATCATTGTGGCCCAATAAAACAATTTTATCATTTTTGTTCATAATAAAATTAATATTTTTTAAAACAACTTCGCCGTTAATTGTTTTGTTCAGTCCCCGAACCGTTAGAATATCATTTCCGCACTCGCGTTTTGGTTCAAAACCAATAAACGGTTGTTTGCGTGACGACATCGGCATTTCGCTTAGATCTAATTTTTCTAATTGTTTTTGGCGCGAAGAGGCTTGTTTTGATTTAGAAGCATTGGCGCTAAAGCGACGGATAAAGGCTTTAAGCTCTTCGGCTTTGTCAGTATTTTTTCTATTTTGGTCGCCACGTAATTTTTGACTAAGCTCTGTTGCTTGTCGCCAGAAATCATAATTACCAGTGTAAACAGTGATTTTTGAAAAATCGATATCTGCCGTATGAGTGCACACTTGATTTAAAAAATGTCGATCGTGCGATACAACAATAACTGTGTTCTTAAAATTACTGAGAAATTCTTCAAGCCACTGAATTGCATAAATATCCAAGTGATTGGTTGGCTCATCCAGTAATAAAACATCGGGTTGTCCAAAAAGAGCTTGAGCCAATAATACTTTGACCTTGTCGCCAGGATCCAATTCTCGCATCAGTTTTTGATGTAAAGAATCGGCGATACCAAGACCCGCTAGCATTATGCCGGCCTCAGATTCAGCTTCCCAACCGTTGAGCTCAGCAAACTGTGTTTCTAACTCACCAGCGCGAACTCCATCCGCATCAGAAAAATTTTCCCTTGCATATAGAGCATCTTTTTCGCTCATGACTTTGTACAATTTGTCATTGCCCATTAAAACGGTTTTAAGAACTTCGATATTGTCATAAGCGTAATGATCTTGTTTTAAAACCGAAAGACGTTGGTCCGATGGAATAAGGACTTCGCCAGTATTGGGTTCTATTTCTTTTGCAAGAATTTTTAGAAAGGTACTTTTTCCTGCGCCATTGGCGCCGATCAGGCCGTAGCAGTTGCCTTCGGTGAACTTAACATTCACATCTTCAAAAAGTTTTTTTCCGCCGAATCCGAGACTAACATTGCTTGTACTGATCATTGTGAACCCATCTGTAAAGAAGTTGGGTTTGTATGTTAATTGGCAGTAAAGATCAATGTCTTACTGCCGTGCTGCTGAAAAACTATTTCTTACTGTAAATTTCCTAACTAATTTATTCTTCACAGCTTTTCGACGCTCGGGCAGTTATGCTTTACCAACGATGCGTAAAGATGAAATTTGGCAAGGCCTAAGCTGCGCCTAAGCAGGGAAGATCAGCTAAAAATAAAACGAACAGACTAGCTGAAGAATTTTTCAATAGTCTACTAATTGAGTGATTTATTAGAAAAGATTCCATAGAAGTAATAAGTTTAATTATTTTTTTCCTAAAAAATTAAACCTTCGGAACCAGCCAAAGCCAGTTCTTAAAAGTTCATCTTTAATAAAAAATCAAATCGCTAAACCTGAAATAAATTCCATTAGAACAGTTGAAAAATCTTTTTCAACTCGCTTTGCAGTTTCAGTTACTTCATTATGAGTCAGTTTGTTTTTTGAAAGACCTGCCGCTAAATTAGTGATGCAAGAAACTGCAGTCACTCTCAGGCCAAGATGATTGGCAGCGATAGATTCTGGGACCGTACTCATGCCAACTGCAGAACAACCAATGTGTTTCAAATATCGAACTTCTGCTGGAGTTTCATAGGTTGGTCCACTGACACCAGCGTAAACACCTTTGTGATAAGAAATTCCGCAGCGTTGAAAAATTTGTTCTAATTGGTGAGATAACTTGCGATCGTAAGCCTCAGTCATATCAGGAAAACGTGGTCCCAACTCTTTTATATTGGGGCCCATCAACGGGTTTGCGCCAGTTAGATTGATATGATCTTCGATAATCATAAAATCTCCAGCTTGCATTTTATCACCCAAGCCACCCGCAGAATTGGTCAAAATTAAAACTTGAACACCAAGCAAGGCCATTACACGAGTTGGAAACACAACGGTGTCCATGCTGTGTCCTTCGTAATAATGCAAACGTCCTTGTAGTGCGACGATTTGATGTTGCCCGAGTTGCCCAAAAATTAAATTGCCTTGGTGGCCTTCAACCGATGGAGCGAAAAAATGTGGAATTTCATGGAAAGGAACAACGCTCTCTGCTTTGATTTCGCGAGCAAAAGCTCCCAATCCAGATCCTAAAATGATGCCTACGGTCGGTTTTTTGGTATATTTTGTTTTCAAAAATTGAACGGTTTCTTGTAGGCGCTGAATCAATTCGGTGTTGTGTGAGTTTTCCATATGTCCTTTATGCTTGCACTGATTGTGTTTGCAGTCTTACCATAATTTTATCAACAAGGAGTAAACCACATGTTTCGTTCTGTTTCACTCATTTTAGTATCGTGTTTATTTTCACCGATTAGCTTTGGTGCAAATTATTATTATGATTGGGCACGCGGACGGGATGGTTCGGGTTACTGCTATCAGTTTACTAGCCAGGGTCAGGTTCTCAACGGTGGAGCTGCTGTTGACAATAATTTATGCGAAGCCATCCATCCTTCGCGTGCGGACTGGGGACAAAATCCTCAGGGCTTTGGATATTGCTATCGTTTTACGCCTAACAACTTGATGCTCAATCGTGGTCAAGCAATTGATAACGAACAATGCGAAGCCGTTTCGCCATCACATTTTCAATGGGGACGTGGTCAAGACGGATTTACATACTGCTATCAATTTACTGCCAAGGGTGCCGTGATGAACAGTGGCAGCCCAATGCCAAATGAAAAGTGTTATTAGAGCGATTCTAATGTTATAAATAATTAAATATTATTTATTTATAACAAGACCCTATGAATCAGTGTGGTTTTCTCCACTGGTTTATCCACAATTTTAACTGCAGATTCGAGCTCTGTAACAACGGATTTTAATAAGTTAAAATCCGCGCCAAAAATCGAAAATAAAGGTTGATTCATTTCCACGTGACTGCCAACTTTTACCAAAAATTCTATTCCTGCGGTTGGTTCGATAATATCAGTGGTTTTGGCGCGACCAGCTTTCATTTTAACACAAGCATAACCAATCGTTTCGGTGCACATTTCGCCTATAAAACCAGATTTTTTAGCCAGGATATCAATTTTATTTTGTGGACGGGGCAAGCCACTGAGATTTCCACCGTGAATATCACAAAGCTCATAAAATTTGGTCAAGGCTTTGCCGGATAACAGAGCTTGTTCTGCCAAAATATACGCCTGCTCTACAGTTGTGGCAGATCCGCCAAGCCAAAGCATGTATGCGGAAAGCTGCAAAGACAACTCGCGAGTATCGGAATAGGCATCAGTACCGTCAGCTAACAAGTGCGTTTCGTTTTTCATAATAGCCACACACTCTTCGACTTCTAAAGAGTTTCCGGCAAATCTTCCTAAGGGCTGATTCATATTGGTAATTAGCGCCGATACTTTTTTTCCGTAGCCCCTTGCAATGGACATTAAGCTTTTGGCTAAATTTTCTGCGCTTGCTGTGTCTTTCATAAAAGCACCAGAACCAAATTTTACATCTAAGACGAGCCCATCTATTCCTTCAGCTAATTTTTTTGACATAATGCTGGCACAAATTAGCGGCAAACTTTCAATTGTGGCGGTGACGTCGCGAAGAGCGTATATCTTTTTATCAGCAGGACAAATTTCTTTAGTTTGGCCAATGAAACATATTTTGTGTTTTGCCACGGCATCTGCAAATTCTTGCAAGGACAGCTGAGTATTAAATCCAGGAATACTTTCCAATTTGTCTAGGGTTCCGCCCGTGTGGCCAAGCCCGCGACCTGAAATCATTGGTACAGACAAGCCAACTGCGGCAACGATAGGGCCCAAGATCAAACTGGTTTTATCGCCCACTCCACCAGTCGAGTGTTTGTCGACCTTGAATCCTTCAACTTTTGATAAATCAACAACCACTCCAGAATGCAGCATGCATTTGGTTAGAACCAAAGTTTCAGACTCGGTCATGCCCTTAAAATAAATCGCCATTAATAATGCTGACATTTGATAATCTGGCAATTGGCCATTGGTATAAGCCGAAATAAATTGTGAAATTTCACTTTCGCTCAACTCTTCGCCAGCACGTTTTTTTTTGATGATCTCTACTGGTAACAACATCAGTAACCACCAACAATAGTTTTATTTTGCGCCAACTCAACACCAGAGCTTGTGCCAATGCGAGTAGCTCCCGCCTTAATCAAAGCCCAAGCTAGCTCTGCGGTTTTAACACCACCACTTGCCTTTACTCCGATCTGAGGTCCAACCACCGCGCGCATCAATTCAATATCGGCAACACTCGCTGCGCCACCGCTAAAGCCCGTACATGTTTTTACGAATCCAGCTCCAGCCTCAACGCTCAGCGAGCAAGCAATTTTCTTTTCTTCGTCAGTCAGCAGTGCAGTTTCGATAATAACCTTAACGAGCGCCGGGCCCGCCGCTTGAACCACTGCTCGGACATCATTTTTTACAAAATCAAAACGTTTTTCTTTCAAGGCGCCAATCGCAATGACCATATCAATTTCTTTTGCACCATCGCGAACACACTGTTCAGTTTCAAAGGCCTTGCTGATTGTGCTCATCGCACCCAAGGGAAAGCCCACAACAGAAACGGGTGTCGAGCTGCTTCCTGCTAAGCTCTCCACAACCAACTTAATATAAGAGGAATTCACGCAAACACCAAAAAACGAATGCACTTTGGCTTGCTCGCAAAGGTTTAAGATATCAGCTGTGGTTGCTTCTGGTTTTAATAATGTTTGATCAATCCATTTAGCCAAAGTCGGTATTGATGTATTCACAAAAAGACTCCTTTAGTATGCAGTCGAATGAAAATTATTTTTTAGAGATACTGGGATTATTTTTATAGTATTCTTAATTATTCTAAGCGTCTCTTTGCGTCTCTAACTAAGCGTCTCTTTGATTGAAGAGCGATTGAAGAGCCTTTTTTGAAGCGCATCTTCTTGAATCGTCTTTTCGAGTTGACCCATAGCCAAGCCGCCGTTGTCGTATCTTGAATAAGAAAAAAACCCCCCAGAATCTCGTTTAATTAGTTTTCCATCAACCAGTTTGAAAATTGAACTGTCGTTTCAGTCTAGTTTTTTTGCGAAGTACGAAAGAGACTGTTCAATATAAAATTATTTAAAACTTTAGAGAGTGCCTGTCTACATATATATTGATTTGCACACATTGAAATTTGGCAGTGTTGAAACGTATTTTAGAGAGCTTCTGGTCATTTTTGTTTTGTGTTGTTTTTGTTGATCAGTTGAACTTTCTAGGATTCCAAATAACTTATGGCCTCCGTCGCAACTTTAAGCTAAATTTAAATTCAATAGGCGGGTGGAGTATGAATTTTTTAAAAATTGTAATTACAATCATGTTGTTTTTTTCGATTACAACTCTTTCACATCAGAGTCGGGCTCAAACAACCGTAGCTCCGAATCAAATACGCCGTTCGGTCGCAACAATTATGTTTGCAGGATTGGCTGGTGCGGTTTTAGGGATGAGTACTCTCAGTTTTTATGGTGAACCACAAGAGCATATCAATAATATTTGGCTTGGACTAGCTATGGGCGCAATGGGAGGAACGGCCTTTGTCTTAAATCAATCGCGAGCAACCACGACTGTAAATTTGACTACGCCACAAAACCCGAACCAGGTATCGGCTCGAGCCCCGACGGTTTTTGCTTATCGATTTGAATTTTAACCAGCGACCTTTTTCGGATTGGGTGATTCCGAAGAAGCATTGATGTTTTCATCCATTTCTTTGCCCAAAAAAGTATTCGCATCTACTTTATGGATGAGTCCCTTTCGTACCAGATCCTCAACATATTTTTCAAATAAAACCATACCGTATTTTTGTCCGGTTTGCATCATTGATGGAATTTGGTGAACTTTATTTTCCCGTATCAAGTTGGCAATGCTTCGAGTGCCGCGTAAAATTTCATAGGCGGCAGTTCTGCCCATGCCATCACGTCGAGCAAATAATGTTTGTGCAATAACTCCACGAAGTGATTCCGAAAGCATGGCGCGGATTTGATCTTGTTGCCCCTCTGGGAAAACATCAATGATACGATCTATGGTTTTGGCTGCAGAGTTTGTATGTAGCGTGGCAAAAACCAAGTGACCTGTTTCAGCCGCAGTTAAAGCCAAAGAAATGGTTTCAAGATCTCGCAACTCACCAACTAGCAATATATCTGGATCTTCACGCAGAGCGGATTTTAAAGCATTAGCAAATGATTTGGTGTGTGTTCCAACTTCACGCTGGTTGATTAAGCTTTTAATGTTTTGGTGTACGAACTCGATCGGATCTTCAACCGTGATAATGTGGGCATCGCGAGTGC
The DNA here is from genome assembly GCA_964569545.1 of uncultured Bdellovibrio sp. Taxonomy (GTDB): domain Bacteria; phylum Bdellovibrionota; class Bdellovibrionia; order Bdellovibrionales; family Bdellovibrionaceae; genus CAZMVK01. The sequence goes on along the minus strand of CAZMVK010000026.1, from coordinate 18,783 downwards.
AATTAATATGGTGAATCAGTGATGCGAGCGTAGTTGATTTACCAGATCCAGTCGGACCCGTGACAAGAACCAATCCCTTATCACAGTTAATCAAATCAAGCAGAGCGGGGGGAAGATTCAGTTCTTGAGGGGTTTTGATTTTTTCAGGAATGACGCGAAATACAGCGGCAAGACCCTTTCTTTGCATAAAAATATTGCAACGAAATCGTCCCACGCCAGAAACCATGTAGGCCATGTCCAATTCCCATTTTTCAACAAAACTCTTTTTTTGTTTTTCCGTGAGAATTTCAAAAATCAAACTTTGCACATCTTGGTTCGAGAGGTCGCGATAATTCATTGGAACCATGTTGCCATGCAAGCGTAAATAGGGCGGAGCGCCACTGGCGAGGTGTAAGTCTGAAGCGTTTTGCTGCACCATGATTTTAAATAAGTCGTCAATTGCTGCCATGGTACTTTTATCGGCAACAATGAACCAGAGCTTTATACCTTTCTTGTTTCTGTGCTATGGTCTGGAAATGATGTCAGCAGAAATACTTATAAATGTCAGACCGCAAGAAACTCGCGTAGCTTACGTCGAGGCCGGAGTTCTTACCGATTTTAAAATTGAACGAAAAACTTCTCCAACCCTGGTTGGGTCCATACATCGCGGCCGAGTCATACGAGTTTTGCCAGGCATGCAGGCAGCCTTTGTAGACATAGGTCTAGAAAAGGCTGCGTTTCTTTATGTGGGCGACATTCGCGAAGATTTTGATGAAGCTTTTTCAGACATAGATAATGGACCCTTGGGGCCATTGATCGGCGAAGAAGAAGAGGTTCTCAGTGAGGCACCTAAAACGCCGATTCAAAATTTACTGACCGAAGGCCAGCATATTTTAGTTCAAGTGGCCAAGGACCCAATCGGAACCAAGGGGGCAAGGCTTACTACTCATATCAGCCTGCCTGGCCGTTTTATTGTTTATTTGCCAACCGTTAGACATCTTGGCATTTCCCGTCGTATTGAAAACGAAGGTGAGCGAGAAAGATTGCGTCAGCTTGTTACTAAAATCAACCCTCAGGGGGGAGTGATCGTACGCACGGCCGGCGAGGCCGCGTCCGAAGACAGCCTGCGTGCCGACATTGAATATCTAGATCGCTTGAGCAAAGAGATTTTCAAGCAAAATGAAAAGAAAAAAGGCACGGGACTGATTCATCAAGAAATTGATGTCGAGCTCAGGGCCCTGCGAGATCTTATGCATGAAAATGTCGTCTGTGTTTGGGTTGACGACGCCGAGGTTCATAAGCGTGTGATCAAATTCGTTTCTCAGCTTATGCCCAAATATAAACAAAATATTGTGTTTTACGAAGAGACCAAGCCCTTGTTTGATTTGTATGATATTGACCTTGAAATTTCTCGCTCGATGGATAGAAAAATCTGGTTAAAATCAGGTGGATACATCGTTATTGATGAGGCCGAAGCGTTGGTTGTTATTGACGTCAATACAGGTAAGTTTGTTGGTAAGCGCGATTTGGAAGATACTATTTTAAAAACCAATCTTGAGGCCATTCGAGAGATTGCTCACCAGCTTAGAATTCGAAATTGTGGTGGCATTATAATTATAGACTTTATAGATATGGAAAAAGAGTCACACCGCGAAAAGGTGCTCAGTATGCTCAGAGAAGAGCTGCAAAAGGACAGGGCGCGAACCAACGTTGTTGCGATGTCTACGCTGGGCTTAGTAGAAATGACTCGAAAAAGAATACGGCCCTCATTAATTAAAACTGTCTGCGAGCCTTGCTCATATTGCGAAGGCAAGGGTTACATTAAAAAGAAATCGACAGTGGCCAATGAGATTTTTCGCGAACTCGAGAGAGACTTACCTCAATATGAGAACAAAAAAAGCAATTTAGTTGTGCATTGTCATCAAGAGGTCATAGATTGGATTTACGAAGTAGAGGGTGAAACGCTACAGTTTATTGAAAAAAAGCTGGGCAGATCTGTCGCTTTTAAGATTGAACCAGGATATCACGTAGAACAATACGAAATCTTTGTGATTTAGTTGACAAGCCTCCGGCCCGGTGGCATCTAGAGAAACTTCGTTTGCCTATTTTTTGGAGGTAGAAAAATGTACGCCATTATTCGCACAGGCGGTAAACAATATAAAGTTCAACCAGGTGATATCATCCGTGTTGAAAAACTTGATCAAGTTTTGGGAACAGAATTTGATTTAACTGACGTTTTGATGGTCGGAGGCGAAGCGACAGCTATCGGCGCCCCTGCTGTTAAAAATGCTAAAGTAACCGTTGTAGTTACCAAGCAAACGCGTGATCGCAAGATCATCATTTTCAAAAAGAAAAGACGTCAAGGTTACAGAAGATTTAAAACTCATCGCCAACCTTTCACAGAGCTATTCGTTAAAGCGATTTCTGTTGACGGAAAAGCAGCTAAAGCAAGCGTTGAGGCTCGCGTAATTGACATTGATCAAGTCAGACAGGATAAAATTGCTCAAAGAACAGTTGATAAAAAAGCTGCAATTGAAGCAAGAATTGCTGGCGGCGAAGCTAAATCTGCAGCTAAGAAAAAAGTTGCAAAGAAAGCCACTGTTAAAAAAACAGTAACTAAGAAAAAAGTTGCTGGCAAAAAAACAGCTAAGAAAAAAGCAGTAAAAAAAACTAGCAAAAAAGCTTAGTTTATTTACGACTTAGCTCAATTAATAATATAAAAACCTATTTTTTGAGCTTAAGCTTTCTTGGTGTGTTTGTTTAAAATATGACGCAAGAATTTAATTAACTAGATACGGCGGATTGATTTCAATCCGAGTGTTGATCAAAGTGAGGTGAAATATGGCAAGTAAGAAGGCCGGCGGTTCAACGAAAAACGGACGCGATTCACAGAGTAAGCGATTGGGTGTTAAGCGTTTCGGTGGCGAGCATGTCTTGCCAGGAACAATTATCGTAAGACAAAGAGGCACTCAATTCCACACTGGTAACAATGTGAAAATTGGTCGTGACCACACTATCTATTCAATTGTTGATGGATTGGTAAAATTCGAAAGATTTGCTAAGCAAAAATTCAAAATCAGCGTTTATCCAAAACCAGCTTAATTTTAAGTTTGTTTGTGAAATGTTAGAAAAGACAGTAACGACTAACTTTAAAAAAGTAGTGTCGTCGCTGTTTTAATTATTTTAGTTTCTATTCTGGGTTCTAAAGAGTTATACAACACAGCTTTTTATAAACCTTATATTCGTTAGAAAAAAACAGCTTAAAATAATGAAAAAAGGAGCTCAAACAGCTCCTTTTTTGTTATTGGGTTGTTGAGGTAATATGAAATTTATTGATGAAGTTAAAATATCGATTGCATCTGGCAAGGGTGGCCAGGGTTGTGTTGGTTTTCGTCGTGAATCAATGGTTCCGCGCGGCGGACCAGATGGCGGCGATGGCGGCAGGGGTGGTGATGTCATTCTTAAGACGGCCCCACATCTAAATTCTCTTGTTGATTATAGGCAAAATAAAAAATATGCAGCACAAAATGGTCAACAGGGATCTGGTCAAAATAGAACTGGTGCTGATGGTGAAAATCTAACTCTTTTAGTCCCTGCAGGTACAATAGTACGTTCACTTGAAGGTGAAATTTTAGTCGACATGACTCATGTGACTGAATACGCAATTTTACATGGTGGACGCGGAGGAAAGGGAAATACTTTTTTTAAAACAAGTATCAATCAGGCTCCTGAAAGAGCGCAGCCAGGGGAGCCCGGGCAAAACTTAGAAATTAAATTAGAATTAAAACTTATAGCTGACGTTGGTATTATTGGTTTTCCAAATGCAGGAAAATCTACTTTAATTTCACGTATTTCAGCGGCAAAGCCGAAAATTGCAGACTACCCATTTACTACTCTGACGCCAAACTTGGGCGTTGTTCGATTGGGTGAATTTAAATCATTTGTTGTTGCTGATATTCCAGGATTGGTAAAGGGCGCACACCTAGGTGTTGGTTTAGGTATTCAATTTTTAAAACATATTGAGCGAACAAAGTTATTTATTCATTTGATAGATGTTTCTGGTATGGGATCTGGCAACCCTATGCAAGATTATGCAGATATAAACAACGAACTGCAGATGTATGATTTGTCTAATAAAGATAAAGAGGGTTTTTTCCCTTTATCAAATCGTGAACAATTCGTTGTTCTCAATAAAATAGACACCTTACCGGCGGATGTTTTGAGCAGAATAGAAAACCAATTTAAAAAAATGGGCGTGAGTACTTTTTCAATTTCAGCTGTTTCTGGTAAAAATGTAGATAATTTGATTTTTCAAATTGGCAAAAAGATATTTTCTGAAAGCTAAAGTATATTTAAAGAACAAAGGCATTGGGTAATAAAATGAGAATAGGTATTTTCGGCGGCAGTTTTAATCCGCCACATTTGGGTCACTTAAATAGTTTACAAACAGTGGCTAAAAAAGCCGGTTTAGATATTGTGAGAGTCATTCCTGCTGCTCAAAATCCACTAAAAGTTCAAATTGAAGGTGCGACTGCAGAGCAGAGATTAGAGATGACAAAACTGGCGTTAAACGGCTGGGGTGAACAATTTGTTGTTGATGATCAGGAAATCATTCGTGGTGGTAAATCGTATACAATCGATACAATAAAACAAATTCGCAAGACAACTGAGGCCGAAGAGCTTTATTTAATTTTAGGAATGGATCAGTTCGATCAACTGGGTGAGTGGAAAAACTTCGATCAAATTTTAAAAGAGACAAATATCATTTTCACATCGAGACCTGGATTTAACTTTCCAGAATCTGTTGATGAATTGCCTTCTTATTTAAAGCCATTAGTTGCCGATTTTGATTTTAATTTTATTGAGCTTACCACCGGTCGCAACGTTCAATTTATCAGACTCGAAGATAAAGAGATTTCTGCCTCAGAGGTGCGCAAATTTATACGCGTAAATCGTAATGTTTCTCAAATGATTCCGTTGTCAGTGGAAAATTATATTCGAGAAAATAAAATATATAAATTTGCTCATTCAAACATTAAAGATTATGCCAAGTTTACAGAGTATTGTGCGCAAATATTGTTTTCTCGAAAGGCAATGCTTGTTCGTGGGTTTGATTTGCGTAGCATATCAGCGCCATCAGAGTTTACAATTGTAGCTTCGGGCACTAGCACCCGACATACTTCAGCTTTGGGCGAAAATCTGATGCGAGCAATTAAAGACGAGTACAATATATACCCACAAAATGTAGAAGGGTTAGATGAGGGACGATGGGTTGTGTTAGATTATGGCACTCTTATTGTTCATATATTTTATGATTACGTTCGTCAGGAATATTCAATTGAAAATCTTTGGAAAAGTGCCAAGGATTTAAATATTAAAGAAGATCTTTCAGCTGTAAAGCAGCAGTAATTATCCATGAAACTAGCTTTGATTTGTTGCCAATCGGCAAATGAGAGTTGGTCCAAGGAAGCTGAACAGCTTTATGTTAAAAAGATCAAACCGTTTTTTTCTTTCGAAGTTGTTCACTTAGAAACGCGCAAAACTGCCAGAGAAGACAACGAAAAAAAAAGAAAATCTGATTCCGATTCGATATTGCAATTTATAAAAGAAACAGACGAAGTTATCTTGTTTGATGAGCGAGGAAAATCCTATGATTCACGGGGGTTTTCTAAAGAGCTTGAGCGAAAGCTTGGTGGCGGAAAAAAAAGAATAGTTTTTATAATAGGTGGGGCTTATGGGGTTGATGACCGCATAAGAGCAGTAGCTAAATCCCAAATTTGCATGTCTTCCTTTGTGCTTAATCATTTGGTCGCTCAAACAGTAGCGCTTGAGCAGATTTATAGAGCGCTATGCATTTATAAAAATATTCCGTACCATAACGATTAGCGAATATTTTTATTTGTAGTCATTCATATGAAATAGCACGTCGTTGTCATTAAAATTGCAATGATGTGATATATGCATTGTTATAAAATCTTTAATGAACTTCAAAACTTTAAAATAAAAATACTTCATAATATTCACAAACAATTTAGATGTTGTGTTAATTGTGGAATCTTTCAAGGCGTGGGGCCCTCTTTGCTCTGCCCTCGTTGTGAGGTGAAGTTCCTTGAAATGTGTTATTCTCCCAAGAGGAAAATTGCAGGTGGACTGTTGGTTTCTTCGTTATTTGACTGGGTTGAAAATGAAAACCGCATTGGATCTATTCTAATCAAGCAAATTAAAAACCAGTGTTCCGAAGAGACAATTCGGTTTTACTGTGAAAAATTTTTACATAAAACTGGTGGTCCCCAGTCTAAAAGTTCGACAGTGATTGTACCGTGTCCAGCGCGGTCGAATAAAAGACAACATGCCTTGCGAATTGCGCTGGCAATGGGATCGATACTTAACTGTGAGGTGAGTGATTGTTTACAGTTTGCAAAGGGTGGTTCTCAGTTAGGTCAGAAAAAACTTAATAAAATTGATAGAACAAATATCAAAATGGTGTGCAAGGTCGCGGTGGCGAGTAAAAACATTATATTTGTTGATGATATTTTGACTACAGGGGCTACTGCCTGGGCGGCGAGAAGGGCTTTGCCAGAGGATTGTAATTTTGAGGTGTGGTGTTTAGCTCAGCGATGCCGTGTTGCTACGAATGAATAGTTCTGATATATTCTTACTGTAATTAACGTGCGAGTGTTTTGTTTAAATCAGAATTGTGATTGTGGTCAACCCTGCGATATGCGGAATAGTTCTGATGTAAATTAAAATACTTAGCAATAATGAAAGATGTGATATGGCGACAGCTTATACAGATTCTTTATGTGATTTTTTTAGTAAGAAGATTCTGATGCTGTTGATTTTATCCACAGTAGTTTTTCAATTAATAATTTGTCAGGCTTTTGCTAAATCAGATTTAGATAAACTAACCAGCGTTTTAAATCATTACAGAAATTCAGCGATGGTTTCCATCGACTTTAGACAAGTAATTGTCGAAGATCTAACCGGAAAAAGAAATGAAACGTTTGGCGAACTGAGTGTTGCCAAAGGCTTGCTTCGTTTACAAACGAATAAGCCAGATAAATCATTGCTAGTTTTGGATGGAACTTATTTGTGGAATGAACAAGCTAAGGCTTCTGATTTTTCTGGCCCTACTCAGGTTACAAAAGCAAAGCTTAATAAGCAGGGAAAGTCGCAACTGTTTTTTAGAAATGTGTTAACCGGAGAGCCGTTATCAAAATCATTTAAACTGTCAACTGTCTTGCAGGATAAGGACAGTATTGTATTTCGTGGAGATTCATTAGATAAATCTTCCCCAATTAAAAAGATAAATTTAAAAATTGATACAAAAATAAATCAAATATCTGAAATGAGTTATCAAGACGATATAGGAAACGATACTCAACTGATTTTTATCAAAACAAAATTTTTACCAGAGATTAATAAAAAAACCTTTATATATAAACCACCAAAAGGTGCACAGGTGACAGAAATATGACGAACGTAAAAGAAGAAATACAAAATACTAAAAAGAAAGTTCACTTTGTAAGCCTGGGCTGTCCAAAAAATTTGGTAGACAGCGAAATTATGGCCGGAACATTAATGAATGATGGATATGAAGTTGTCGGGGATCCAGAAGGTGCCGATACCGTGATTGTAAACACGTGTGGTTTTATTGAAGACAGCAAAAAAGAGTCTATACAAAAAATCCTTGAAATGTCTCAAATGAAACAAGATGGACAAGTTAAAAGAGTAGTGGTCGCAGGGTGTTTAACTCAACGCTATAAAGATGATTTGGTAGATGGACTGCCGGAAGCTGATTTGTTTGTAGGCTCGGGTGAATTTCAAAATATTTCTAAAATCCTTAAAGGACACGATAAGGGCATAGAGCAAAAAAAGTTTTTTAATTTACCAACGTATTTACAAGAAGAGCAAACTCCACGAGTTAATTCGCAGCCTAAGCACCGTGCATATTTAAAAATTTCTGAAGGTTGCATGAAACGTTGTGCTTTTTGTGCCATCCCATTAATACGTGGTAATTTACAATCACGCACAATAGCTAATGTAGTTAATGAAGCTAAGCTTTTGGTGGCTGGTGGTGTTAAAGAGCTAATTATTATTAGTCATGATTTTACTGATTATGGTTGGGATTTGCGAAGAAAAAATTCTGAGGCTAAAGAGAGCCCTGTTGAGTTGCTAAAGGCATTGTCTAGTATCGATGGGGCATCTTGGATTCGATTGCTTTATTTGTATCCAGACGGCATCACGCGTGAGATGATTCAACTGATTAAAAACAATAAAAAGTTAGTTAAATATTTTGATATGCCATTACAGCACGTCAACAATCAGGTCTTAAAAAATATGAATCGTAAAATGACTCGAGAGGAAATTGTTTCTGCTTTGAGTTTGATACGAGCAGAAATTCCAGAGGCGGTTATTAGGACTCAGTTTATTGTTGGTTTTCCAGGCGAAACCGACGAGCAGTTCGAAGAGTTGTTGGCGTTTATAGCTGAACAAAAATTTGATCGTGTCGGATGTTTTAAATATTCTCCAGAAGAGAGTACTCCTGGTGGAAAAATGAGCGGACAAATTGATGAAGAAACAAAACAGAGAAGATATGAAGCAGTAATGGAAGTTCAACAAAATATTTCTCGCAATAAGCATCGTGAGTTCATTGGGAAAACGGTAGATGTTTTGGTTGAAGGCTTGAGTGATGAAACAGACCTTTTATTACAAGGAAGAACTTCTCAGCAAGCTCCTGATATCGATGGCGTTGTTTTGATTAATGACGGTGAAGCAAAAATTGGAGATATAGTTAAAGTAAAGATAACCGATAGCATGGAATATGATTTGATCGGCGAAGTGGTGAGTTAAAAACATGCTTATAGAGAACGCAGAAGACTTGTTAATT
>CAZMVK010000026.1:7151-9904 GCA_964569545.1 uncultured Bdellovibrio sp. | reverse complement strand
ATTCCTTGGGAGATTTGCTCAAGGCTTTGAATGAGCTTCCCGTTGGTGGGCCGGGGCGACTGTGTGAACAGATCAGATACGGAGGCGTTTCTGATTTGTTGTTATCTGGAAATAAAGAAAATATTCAGCCTTGGATTCTGCATTTATCTTCAAGGCCTCAATTTAAAATAATTGAAAAATATCATAATAATTTAATGAATTGTTTTTTTCATTTAGAAAACAAAGCAATTACTGACTCCGTTGCTGTTGTTGAAACTCAATCTTTAATGCACCTCATGGTTTGTCTTGATGATGCCCTAAAGAGCTCTCTTGAGCTTGTTGAAATGAATGTGCCTCGATACCAAAACGCTATGTTATCTGTTATTATAACCGGGCAGCAGAAAGAAGTCTGTTCGTTTTATAATCGGCATAAAGATTTGCGCGAAATTAAAATTGTTTACATTGAAAGCGTAAACAAGAGTTTGGCACGGTGTTATTAAAATTATAAGCCGCAGCTATCGGCGGCCTCGTCAAATTTTTTTATCCAGTCTTGTGTTTTCAACCCCCTCAGTGTGTTGATTGCTTTGCGCAATGGCGGCAGGGCAGATTTGCTTAGCTTGCAAGCCTGTTGATAAGCCTCTAATGCTTCTTTGTATTTTTGAATTTCTATGGCGGAATTTGCGAGGCCGATAAGGGCTTTCTCTGATTTTGTGTCTGCAACAGTTGCTTTTTTGTAATAACTAAATGCACCGATATAGTTTTTTTCGTTTTCTAATGTCTGTGCATAGTTTAATTGTGCAACTTCAGAATTAGGAAATTTGTCAGCAGCCAGTTTTAAAAATCGAGAACCTTTTCTGCTATCACCAGTATCTTGATAGGAAACACCAAGGTAGGTGTAATTTAGTGCTTCTTTGGGGTCTAATTGGATTCCTTTTTTACAATATTTAATTGCTAGATCGTATAGCGAGTCTTTGGTCGATAATTCACACAAGGCCGTTACGTAAGCAGCCTTTTCTCCAAGTTTTTCAATCATATCCTGGTAAAGTAAGCGCAGTTCATATTTGTTTTTCTTTTTAGTGTAGTAATTTACTAGGAGTTGGTAGGTAGGTTCATATTCTGCGTTGATTTCCAGGGAAGATTTTAGCGTTGTCATGGCCTCTTTATCTTTTCCTAGATTTAACTGGGCAAGGCCAATTTGAGTTTTGGCCTTAAAGTTCTTTGGGTCTAGTGAAAGGCAGGCTGTGTAGGCTTTGATTGCAGCTAAATAATTACTTGTTTCGAAATAGGATTGGGCCAACAAATTTAAATTAAAATTTGAAAGTTTTTCGACTTCGGGCGAGAGGAGTTCTATAATTTTAATATGATTTTTTTTACTAATCGCTGTAGTCAGCTGGGCCTGGTCAAAAGCCTGGCTGGTGTTATAGAAAAAAATAACTGAAATAATAAATATTTTTGAAATAAATAGTCTGTGTCTCATCAGAATTTTAACTCTCATGTGATATATTATGAATTAAATGCATTTGATAGAGAATAAAAAATCAATACTAGCTAAAGAATCTGGTCAGGCACTTGTAGAATACATTTTGCTGATTTCAATTTCTGTGGCCCTGGTTCTAGCTTTTGCAACTCAGTTTTATAAACCTTTGGGTAGCTGGATGCAAAACTATATGGGCGAGTATCTTCAGTGTCTTTTAGATTATGGAGAGCTACCAACGATGGGCTCTGTTGGCGTAGATGGTGAATGTGCGCAGAGTTTTAAACCATTAAGCGCTTCTGGCGGACGCCCACCTATAAAAAATAAAAACAAAAATGCAAGCGGTGGCATTAATTCTGACAGTGCCTCGGATAATGACAAGTCAAAAGGAAATAAAACAAGTTTTACGTCTGGATCTGCGGGTCGATCACGCAGTATGGTTGTCGCCGGTGGCGCTGGGGCTGATGGGAAGAATGGATCGTCCGGTGAAAAACAAGTCATTGAGAAGCTCTCAGATTCACAATTTGAAAAATTTAGAAGCAAAGATAAAACAACCATTTTATCACAAAACACGACGACTCAGTCTCAAGGTACTTTCGCAATATCATCTTCGCAACGCACAGCCGTTCGTGAGCAGGAAAAATATATCAAGCTTAAGCCTGGGGAAATAGAATTGGCAGATGGAAATGGAAAAAACAAACGCTTGATTCTTACTCCACCTGAAAAAAAACAAGACTCTAAAGAAGAGGGTTTTGAGTGGAACTTTGGACAGTATCTCAAATTCGCTTTGATCCTAGCGATTATTATTGCGATTGTTTTATTTATTGGCGGTCAGATTCTACAAATTTCGAAAAGCATGGAAAAATAATCGAGATGACACCAGAGGAATATGTAAAAGAAAATACTTCATATTTATGACAAAAATAAGCCTCATTATAATCTAGAGCTTGAGTCTGAGTGATTGGAAAGATAACCAGTCAGAGCTAGTGGGTAAGATTTTTTTTGGGGGATAATTTCTGTTATGAATCTGATCAGTTTCAATCAAAATAGAACATTTACATATCAGGAAGCTCAACAGCTTTTGCCAATTGTTTATAAAATAACTCACTCTGTTTTTTATCAAGTAAAAACCTTGGTTCAGCGAGCAGAGGTTATTCGTGGTGTTAACGCGGATCAGGCCGCTAAAATTGAAACAGACATCCAACAGCTTGTAGATAGTTGGTATGATAAAATGTCTAAGCTAGGTGCTAAGCCTAAAGGCTTATGGTTGGCGGACTTTGACAATGGAAAAGGCTACTTT
>CAZMVK010000026.1:0-7141 GCA_964569545.1 uncultured Bdellovibrio sp. | reverse complement strand
TACTTTTGTTGGAAATTTCCAGAGACAGAGTTACAACACTGGCATGGATATAATGATGGTTTTTCTGCGCGAAAAAAAATCGACCTTAGCAGCAATCCTCAGTAAATTTTACTCGCAGTCAATGTTGCTTTTAGGTACTCTCTAGACATGAAAAAAAGCATAAAAATATCTATTGCTCAAATCAATTCAAGCTTGGGTGATTTCGAATATAATTACGAAAAGATAATAAATAATATTAATGCGGCGTCGCTGGCTGGTGCCGAGCTGATTGTATTTCCAGAAGCTGCTTTGTTTGGCTATCATCCATTTGATTTATTAGAATGCCCAGGACTTGTAGAGTTACAATTAAAATATCTTAAAAAAATTGAAAAAAATATTCCATTTGGATTGACTGCAGTGGTCGGTCTTTTTACTAAAAATAAATCTAAATTGGGTCGACCGTATTTTAATTCAGTAGCGATTGTAACAAGAAAAAAAAAGACACGCTTGTTTCACAAAGAAATTTTGCCCGTCGGTGATGTTTTTGATGAAGGTCGATTTATTGAAAAAGGTAACTTAAAGAATAATTTTATCAAGGTATCCGGCCATAAAATTTTTATTTCTATTTGCGAAGATATTTGGGGGTGGCCAGATCAGCTTGGAAGGAGCATCCATTCAGCAAATCCATTAACTCAAGTCGCAAAAAACGGAGTAGATCTTGTGTTGAATATCAGTGCTTCGCCATTCTATGCAGATAAAATGAAGTTGCGTCAGAGAGTTGTTCAAAAAACTGCAAACTATTTTAAAGCGCCAATGATTTATACTAATTTAGTTGGAGCTCAGGATGAAATTGTTTATGACGGCAATAGTTTTTTGACTGATGCCAAGGGAGTGGTTTCTTTTCAGCTAAATAGTTTTAAAGAGCAATTGGCACACTTTGAATTAACAAACAAAAAATTGATTTGTTTGAGTAAAAACTGGGATAGAGAAAATCAGACCAAAAAAAACAATAAACAGATTGAATTGCTTAACTGTTTGGTTTTGGGAATCCAAGATTTTTGTCGAAAAAACGGTTTCACAAAAATTCATTTGGGCATTAGTGGGGGAATAGACTCTGCATTAGTCGCATGTTTGGCAGGACGTGCCCTTGGTGTTGAAAATGTAATAGGAATTGCTTTGCCATCTGAGTTTAACGACCCAATAAGTTTAATATTAGCAAAAAAGCTTTGTGAGAATTTAAAGATAAAATTTATAGAATTTCCGATTCAAAAAATTTATCAGGCCAGTAAAAATGAAATTGATAAAAATTTTAATATTGATCAGTTCAGCCTAGTGCATGAAAACTTGCAAGCACGGCTGCGGGGTTTGGTTTTAATGGCATATGCAAATCACTCAAGCTCACTTTTATTGTCAACATCAAATAAGTCTGAATACGCCGTTGGTTACTCTACTCTTTATGGTGATATGTGCGGTGGTTTGGCTCCAATTGGTGACCTTACCAAAAAGCAAGTTGTTGATTTGTGTTTAGAAATTAATAGACAAGGAATTGTGATTCCTGAAAAAATTATTACTCGCCCTCCAAGTGCTGAGCTTCGTCCCAACCAAAAAGACCAGGACAGTCTTCCAGAATATAATAAATTAGATGCAGCTGTAGTAAATTTGGTTGAAAAAATGTTGAAGCCTAGAAGCGAAACTGAACGGTGGACATTTTCTAAACTAAGTAAAACAGAATTTAAAAGATGGCAAGCCCCGCCTATCTTGAAGGTTTCGGCGCACGCATTTGGAAGAGGGCGCCGATTTCCAATTAGCTATTCTTTAAAATAAATTTCCGAACAAATCCATTTGCTTTGGTTTTTTTTCAATGAGTGGAAATTTTAGCTCTGGTTTTCCAGTTAGAGCAATCAAGTTAGTAACAGCAGGAGGCTGTCCGTTGACAGAAATACGTTTAACCAGCTCTATGAATAAACGTCCGCAGTATGTTGCATCTTCTTCAGCCCTATGAAATTGACCAGTAGGAATTTTTAAATGTTGCACTAAGGTGCCTAGCTTATAATTCGCTAATCCAGGAAATACTTTGCGTGATATTGGCAGGGTATCGAGAATGATTCCGCCAGGAGTGGATAATTCAATTTTTTTGTAATCTGCAATTAGGAACTGTGAATCGAATGGCGCGTTGTGCGCAACCATTATGTCAGTTCCGCAAAATTCGGAAAGGGGTTCTAGTATTTTATCAATCGTAGGCTTGCCACGTACCATGTCGTCAGAAATGCCGTTGACCCGTGAAGCGCCAGGAGGGATGGGGCGCAAAGGATCAATTAAAGTTGAAAACACAGCATCGACCTGTCCATTTACAAAAAGGACGGCGCCAATCTCAACAATTTTATCGACGCCAGGGATGATTCCAGTAGTTTCTAAGTCAAAAGCTATAAATCTCATGGACTATTTGATACAAAATAGAAGTGATAGATTCAAGTGCGAAGGAGAATTTATGCGTATAATGATTTTACCTGAGAATCAGGCTGTCGAGGCGAGTCAAAATATGACCGTTCTAGAAGCACTTGTGGTTGAAAATATCAATATTGACCATTCCTGCGGTGGTATGGGGAGCTGTGGAACTTGTAGGATTTTTATTGTCAGTGGTGATCAGCATTTACAAGATCCCACCGAACCTGAGATAGAAATAGCACAGGATCGGGGTTTTGCTAAAAATGAAAGATTGTCTTGTCAGAGTGTCATCCGAAATGAATCTGGAGAAATCATTTTGTCGCGATCGAAAATTTAAAATTTTTGTATATAAAAGTTATTTGTATAAATCCAAGTAATCCATTTTTTTCCATCAGGAATTGGCAACTGTGGACTGACGCGAACAATAACTCGATAGGTACCTGGCGCAGTAATTGGAAATGTAAATTCAGGCGAATTTATAGTTAATTCGCGCTGTCCATTTTTCAAAACAACAAGTTCGTAAAAATCTCTTGGCTCAATTGGTAGTTTGCAATGGAGTTTAAGATTATTGCTGTAATTAATTTGATCACCCATCAAATAAGATTTATTCAAATCATCAATTTGACAGATAAATCCTTTGGGATCTCCAAGTAAATCTAAGCTTAGATAAAAGTGTCCACTTTTAAGGGCTTGCCAAATTTTTTGAGAATCCTTTGGAAAGTTTCCAGTTAATTCAGAGTTTAATAAAATATGATTGCTGGTTATTTCAAAAGACTTTTGATAACTAGGAAACTCGACAAGCATGTTTGCCCAAGGGATGGCGCGCGCGGAAGCGTCAGCGCCGCTAAAGGCAAGCGTGGGGCGCTCTTGTGAAAGTTGGTCCCAAAGCGCGACTTCTGCCGTGGGCTCGCGAAACAAGCGAAGAAAAGCATAGCGAGGGTTGAATGGATAAACGAAAAAACTCCAAAGCACATTTAGCTTAGATCGTATCCAGGCGTTTGCAGAAATTGATTTAGGATTTACTATTTCAATTCCATCTAGACCTGGGGGATACGCGCCGACCCAGGTCGGATTATTATTACGAAAAGGTTCTCCAAGAATAACTAACGAATTCTTTTTTTCTGAAAATTTGCTAGATAACAAATCCGTGAAATAGACATTAGCTTCTGCTGAGTTTTCGAAAGTTAGATTTTCTTTTTGTGGATAAGTTAGCAAACGCGAATCCAAGAAAGAATATTCGCCACCATTTAAAACCACCAAGTTTCCATAATATGATGCCGAATGAGGTTGATTTTGAAATTGATTCAAGTCCGTAATAATCAAGAAATCAAGACCAGCTTGTTTGGCTTCTGCAATAACTTGTGCGGTTGGTGCGGATCCATTACTTAGGTTTGTGCGAATGTTTGTGACTCCTCGATAATCATAAAAATCAGTTGGTTGTTCTCTTTTTAAATTGGTTGGTATTACCACCAAGTCTGTTTGCGAAAGATACAAGCCATAGGCAAGATAGGTTAATAAGCCAAAAGTTAATAATAACCATGGTTTCATTGTTGAATCTTTTCTTCGATACGAATGATGACGAAGTTGTGGTCCAACTTTTCGACAAGGCTTATATTGTATTTATCCATATTATTTTCAATCCATTCCGGCAGTGCCGTTTGATCTTTCATTGCGACGAATATGGGGTAAGACTTGGGCATTCCTTGTTCAAAGTCATCAAACAAATCTTTTCGACTCATTTTATGAAGTTTATAAAATGGATTTTTGGTTTCGTGCCACACCCATGAAGCCATTTGATAGGTGCTGGCGTAAAGAGGTACGTATTTTTCTCTGGCAGGCAAGATTGTTGAAAATTCGATTAGCTCATTTGCCTTGTCTGTTGCTTGATGGTCTCCAAAGGGTTTTAGGGGAGAAAGAACTTGAATCAAAACAATAGTTATCATGCTGAGCCAAATATACTTTGTCCAACGCAAGGCTTTCGCTTGCGAGTTGTTTAATAGGGCCAAAGTTAAAACAGATGGGTAAGAAATTATTGGCCAATTTATTTCAACGAGCCCCTTAAAAGAGGACAGAAGAAAAAATATTAATGGCCCCCAGGCGCAATAGGTTAAAAAACGATTTTTTTCAGATGTTTTATTTTTAATGGCAAAATAAAATACCGTCGGAAAAATCACAGCAATTTGAGCCAGCACGTATGTCCAAGTCCAATAAAATTTATAAGTAGTACGGCCCAGGCCATGGTTAAGCTGAAAAAGAAAAGAAGAAAAATCATTTTGATAATTCCAAATAATGACAGGCATAGAAAAAATAAGACCTGTAGTTATTGTGGCGATAACATAGGTCCAGCGAACTAAATGAAGTTTTTTTTCAAAAATTAAATAGAGAAATAATATCGGTAGAAATATAACAATATGATATTTTGAACAGAACCCAAGGCCAAGACTGAATCCCAAAAAAATATAATCAATGAGTTTTTGTTTTTCTAATATATTAATTGTGAAATAAATTGCTAAACTCCAAAAGAAAACCACTGGTACGTCGGGTGTCGCAATAAGCGATCCTAACCCAATCATCGGCGATAGCATGAAAAACAGTAGCCATCGCTCATATTCTTTTTCATGAGACGTCACGCTGATTTTTTTCCAAATAAAGTACCATACCCAAAGAGTGGCGTGGCCTAAAATGACAGCGGGGAGGCGCGAAAGGCCAGCGAGTGGTGGTAAAATAGAACTGAGTTTAAAAAGCCATGCAATAAAGGGTGGATGATCAAAATAGCTGAGTTGTAATTTTTGTGACCAAACCCAATAATAACATTCGTCGGGTGTCATGGGAATAAAATATGCCAGCACTAGTTTCAGCAGCAGAGTGAGAGTCCATATTTGACTGAATTTTTTCACGTAACGTTAGTTTCCTATGGATACGAAATATTTAAAGGCTTTTGTTTCGCACCAGGCGTGCCAATATCTTTGCCATTCACAATAATATTTACGACGCCCCCGTCAGTAAATTCAAATTTAACTGGGCTGCGGCTGCGGAAGGTGTGAACTTGATCTGTATTTAGAGTCAGCGTTTCCCACTTTCCCTCATTGAAGGAATAACGAATTGTGACCTTAGCCAAGGCCTCGACGATGACTTCCACAGCTTTGCCTTTGAGTGTGGCAGAGGTCGATGTTGTAGATGTTGTAGATGTGGTCGTTGTCGAAGATGGAATAGTCGTCGTAGTTGTAATTGGGTGAGGCTTAAGTGTCGTTGATGTTGTAGTCAACACGGGTGCTGTAGTCAGTGTTGTAGATGAGGTTGTAGTTGTTGTCGAATTGATGATTTCATTCAAAGGGGCTAACGTTGTCGTAGTCGTCGAGCTGTCAACTGGAGTTGATAAAGCGCCAGAATCCGAGGTTGTTGGAATAGTTATCATGGTTGTTGAGCCAACAGCGCTAAGCACTTCGTCCTGCGAAACTGTAGATTCTTTTTGGTACTTATCCATCATTTTGGCAACAAAAGCGATAATGATAAGAAGAACTATTCCGCTAATCACGGTGTAGGTTTTATTTTTATTATCCTGCGGAATAACAGATGAATCTAATTTTTTAATCGGTGTATCACTGTTTGCCATCTTCGCGGGAACTACAGATTCGGCAGGAGTCTGGCCTGTGGAATTTATTGATGGCTGATTGGCAATCTGAGCAGGAGTCTCAGGTTTTGTGCTTCCGTATTCTTCTTGAAATAAGTTAAGAATACTATCGACATCTAATTTAAGAAATTGGGCATAAGCTTTAATAAAACCACGTAAAAAAGTTTTCGCTGGCAACTGATTCGCATCATTATCTTCGATAGCTTTCAGAATTTTCGGATTGATTTTTAAAATCATACCGATTTCATGAAGAGAGAGGCCTTTTTTTTCACGCTCATCTTTGAGCATTTGACTGACTTTATTCATAGTAATTTACCTGCGCATGGTTTCTAGCAAAATTTTTGATTTATCTGAATACTGTCCCTGAGGATAAAGCTTAATTAATTGTTCAAGACGGTGAGTGGCTTTTTCTTTTTCGCCGAGCTGATAATAAGCTAAGCCACTGTAGTATTGTGGTTCATCAAACTGCATTTTTTGACAAAAGCTTGCTGCCTGATCTAATGATTCAGCAGCTTGTTTGTATTGTTTTTTTTCATAATAGCAGCGGCCAAGATAAGTATTTGCTAAACAATTATCTCTTTGGATTTTTAATGCTTTAGAGAAAAGATTTTGTGCGGGTTGGAACTGACCCAATTTAAAATTCGAAATTCCCTGAGTGATTAGTGGTTTTTCTGGATTCGGGTAAGTTAAGTCATCGATGACTACTTGTGCAATTGGGATGGCCTCTTTGTATTTTCCTTGTTCATTGAGAACCTGGGCAAGATTGTTTCTTGCATCGGAGTAGTCTGATCTTAATGAAACGGCTTTGCGAATGTGTTGTTCAGCCTCGACATATCTTTCGCGGACTAGATAAGCCAGACCCAAATTATTTTGAATGACGGCGTCGCTAGAATCAAATTTTTCAGCTTTTAAGAGCTCTTCGATAGCTTGAGGATAATTACCACTTTCTAGCTGCGAGGTGCCTATTTGTAAATGCAGTCTTGCCATTTCTTTGTCTTCAGAAAAAGAAGCACACCCGCCAATTATTAAGCCGGCAAATGCCAAGCAAAAAAGCCCAATTTTTGTTGGGAAACAGAAAGTTTTCAT
>CAZMVK010000025.1:18307-25889 GCA_964569545.1 uncultured Bdellovibrio sp. | reverse complement strand
CCATAGAGTCCATGGTTGCGCCAACACCGTCTTTACCTTTGACTTCGTGGATGGCGTGAATTTTACCGCCGTAGAAAAGAATTCGCTCTGAAAGTGTGGTTTTACCAGAGTCAATGTGGGCAGAGATCCCGATGTTTCTGACCGTATGAATATCCCATTTTTTAGCCATGGCCGTGTTCCTCTTTCTGTGCTTTGTCTGCGCTTTTGTAATTGCAAAACAGACGGATTATCATGAGTCTTTACAGAGTGCAAAACACTTTCACTGTAGTCGTGGAATGCAACGCAATATTTTCGTTTTTACTGACAGTCAGTGTCCAGTTTTTAGGCGAATAATGCTGGTTGAGTTGTGGGCGGCAGCAGCTGTCGTTGTTTTTTTTTGCTGCCTATTCCTTTTCTTCTGAGGAGATTTTCATGATGTCGAGAATTCCTTGTTGCCATTTCATGAATTGAACTCCGTCGATAATGGCGCCTTTTTTAATATTTGATAAGACAAAGAGTTCGCATTTTTTAAACTCACTTGAAATTTGCCTGATAGGTCTGGCATCATCGGAATTGATTTTGTCGCTGGACTTTATTTCAATTAAAACAGTGGCTTTGCCAGGTCTTTCGATTATTAGGTCAATTTCCAAATTGTCTTTGGTCTTAAGGTAAGAAAATTTGAATCGTTTTTCAAAATAATCATTCAGGCGAATGAACTCGAGAATCACTAATTGTTCGAATAAATCTCCATATGATGTTGTTTGTGGGGTCAGCGGTAAGGTCACTGAATTTTGTAGAGCTCTGGTGACTCCGCAGTCAAAAAAATAAAACTTGGCTTTTTGCGACTGTCGTTTGCGAATAGAATGGTGATAGGGTGGCAAATGAAATCCCAAAAGCGTATCGTCCAAGATTTGGTAGTACCTGCCGATACTTTTTTCTTCGACACCTGAATCACGAGAAATTTTGGCATAGTTTAAAATCTTACCATTCATTTGGGCGGCGACTTCTAAAAATTGACGAAATGGTTCGATTTTACGAATGACTTGTTCGATTAAAATTTCTTCTTTTAAATAAACTGAAATGTATGAATACAGAGCTCTTTCTTTATCGTTTTTGTCCAGTGAAAGAATTTCGGGTAGACTGCCATAAGATAAAATATCAATAAGGTTGAATTTTTTTTTGAGCTCAACAAATGTGATTGGATGCAGGTGAAAATCAAAGGCTCGTCCGCCAAGTAAATTTGCAGTGCCTCTTCGCAATTTGCGGGCGCTGGATCCAGTCAGTGCAAATTTAATTTTGTGGTCTTCGATTCCCATATGTACGACGTCGAGCAGGGCTGGGATCTTTTGAATTTCATCGACAATAATCCAGTCAGTTGGTTCAGCTTGCCAATTTTCAAGAAGGCGTTTTGGATTTCTTACCAGTTCTAGCTCTGACGTTGGGTCCAGTAAGTTTACATATGTTGCAGATTTATCTTTCATCCAGCTTTTTAAAAGGGTGCTCTTGCCAGTGCCGCGTGGACCGAACAAGAAAAAACTTCGTGATTTTGAAAGATTAGACAATCGACGTATCATATGTCGTAATTGTACGACATATCTGACTTTGATGTCCATAAATGATTTTAAGGATTTTTTGTGAATTTACATAACTTAGGTCGGTGAGCCCGCTAGATTTCATTCTGTTTGCTGAGGTTGGTTTCTGGATTTTTGTCGGGAATTCCGATTTAACACAAAATAGCAGGTTGGCGATCTGATGCAAGACGATGGATTGGATTTTTAAATAGACCTAAAAAATCAGCCTTAAATTGAGACGATTACTTAAACTTTTCGCTGGTTTTTGCCGATAGATCATCAGCATATATGTTGGTAATTTATTTGCAATTTCTTTTTCGGCTGATGATTTTAGGTAAACGAATTCTTTTGTTTATCAGTCAACGGTTCAAACTTATTACGGTTAATTTATTGACCGTATCGTTTTTGTTTATATCAACAACAGTTTTTGCTGCCAATCCGAAAATTACATTTCAAGGGCGAGTTGTTAAATCAGACGGTCAAGGTCTGGCTGACAATGCTGTGCAATTCAAGGTTCAGATTCGCGCTCCGAATGCTGCGAGTTGTATTTTGTATGAAGAGACTCGCACGGTGGATATGACGGGCGCTGATGGATTGTTTACTTTGGATTTAAATGGTGGCAGCGGCACCAGGACGGATACGAATACTTTTACCTTTGCGGAAACTTTGTCAAATTACAAAGCGTTCGCGGTTGATTTTTCGCTGTGTGATTCGGGCGCGGGAACTGTGACCTACACTCCGACAGCAAATGATGAACGTACGGTGAAAATTTATTTTAAAGATTCAACAATGGGTTCGTGGGAGGCCATGCCTTCTTCGACATTGACCCATTCTGCATTTGCTTACGAGTCTCGTCAGGTGGGTGGTTTCCCGGCGACCTCACTTTTGCGAGTAGAAAATGGAACAGGCCCGCAAACAGCAACTGCATTTACGCCAGCGCAGTTTACAGATTTGACAGATTTGATTGCCGGAACGTCGACGAAATATGCACAGCTGCAGACTAATGCAGGAACTGCGTTGTCGCAATCCAGTGGTAATCCGTCGACACTGACGACAGGTAATGTTTGGTATGATACGGCAGCTAATAAATTGAAATTTTATGACGGCACCAGTGTGGTTGAGCTTGGTACATCAGGTGGTTCATCGATCAGCACAGGATCGGTGGCGGTGTCATCGACATCGTCTGCGACCTCGGCATCGTTAGTAACTCTCAGCCCAACGTTGTCAGCAACCGTGGCTGCTGAGACAACAGCCTCACGTTCAATCATGAGTCCTGTGATTCAAACAGGGGTGACCAGTGCCGGGCCCTTGATAGGCTCTGCAAATTTAGCACTTCGTAATTACAATGCGGCCGGTGATGTGGGTACGGCCAGTTATTTAGAAGGTGTGCAAGTTAATTACGGTCATTCAAATTTTGATGCTTCGACACCGACCACAACCAATGCCTATGGTGTGTTGATTTATCCGTATACAAAAACGGGAACGATCACCAACATGATCGATGTTTATTTGGCCAGTGCACTGACCGGATCGGGAACAGTGACCAATGGTTGGGGTATTTACCAACAAAATACAAAAGCAAATTCTTTTGCTGGAAAAATCGGTTTGGGCACAGGCTCAACAATCCCAACGGCTTTACTAAACATAGCGGCAGGAACAGCAGCAGCAGGAACTGCACCATTGAAATTTACCAGCGGAGTTTTATTAACAACACCAGAAGACGGTGCAATGGAATATGATGGAACAAATTATTATTTAACAACGGGTGTAACCCGCAGGTCGATTGCCTCAGGTGCATCGCAGGGAAATATCGATAACACCAGCGGCAATCTGACATTGAATCCGAACACAGCCACAGGTGCTGTGTTGGTCAGTTCAACAACGGCATCCACTGCATATAATAATGGTGCGTTGGTGGTCAGTGGTGGTGTTGGTATTGCTGAGAATTTAAATGTGCAAGGCAACATCACAAGCCTTGGCACCATAGCCGCGTCAACCAGTGTGACCTCGCCGATCATGTACGGCAGCAGCTCGGCTTCTGGAAATTTAACAATTGATTCAACCAGCAATGCAACCAAGGGAAATATTATCTTAGCACCCAGTGGTGGCTATGTTGGGATCGGGACGACATCACCAAGCTATACTTTAGATGTAAATGGAACCATTGGTGTTCCAACTATTCAAGCGACAGGAGCGGGTACAAACGCAGACCTTTCGATAAATCCAAAAGGAAACGGCCAAATTCTGATAGGTGGAGGCGGTTGGACATACAATACGCAGGCTTCAGGTAAAGGGAGTATTCTTTTTAATAATGGAAGCACTGATTCTCCAAATGTGAAATTTGCCTACGCGAATAATCATAATTTTGGAATTGATTCAATGACTGGAACATTTGGAGTAACAGCTGCAAGTCAATTTTTAAGATTTATTAAAGATTCAGATGAGACCGGTGGAGCAGTTATTGCGGGAATAGATGCGAGTGGAAATGCTTCATTTTTAGGTAAAGGATACTTTGGTGGCTACGTCGGGATTGGAACAACATCTCCAGGATCTGCCCTTGATGTCAGAGGTACTATTCAATCAGTTGCAGAGGATAATTGGAGTGGTATTAATACTTTTGGACTAGGGAGTGCATCTAATTATTATAATGGGTTTACAATCTACAATGGTCGAGGAACAAAAGCTGTTCCTTCTGCTGTGCAATCAGGTGATCGGTTAGGGCAATTTCGTTGGGATGGATTTGGTGCCTCATCTTACGCTGGAGGCAGCGGATCGGCAGAGATTTTTGCGATTGCCAAAGAAAATTTCACCAACTCGACACGAGCTACCGACCTTGCATTTTCAACAACACCTACGGGTTCGGCATCTGCGACAGAACGTATGCGTATAGCAAGTACTGGTTATGTGGGTATTGGAACGACGACCCCGGGGGCAAAACTGGATGTAAATGGGAATGCGAGTATTAGTGGCTCATTGACAATTCCTGCTTGGATGGGAAGTAACGCACTTCCTTCTTTAGTAATTGGTACTGACCCATCATACGGACTTCTTAGAGTTAATAGCAACGCCAGTATTGCAGTTATATCTGCGGGAACTATAGCTGCACAATTTACTGGAAGTGGAATTCAGGCAGCTGGATATGGTATTCAAAATTCTACAAATGCCAGGGCCAATGGGCTTGCATTGACTACGGGGTCTATCGCTTGGGGCCCCAATACAACAATGGATTCCAGTATTTCTCGCATCGGAGTTGGCATTTTAGCTGTAGGAAATGGAACTGATGGTAACTCCACAGGAACACTAATCGCGGGCAACGTAGGCATTGGAACAACATCACCAACATCTCCACTACACATTGTTAAAACAGATACGACGACATCAGGGACAAACTATGCTTTGCAAATTGCGCCTACATATAATCAAGCCTCAGGAACTTCTGCAAATACAGATTTATTAATTAATAGAACTCAAACAGCCGTTGGTTCTGGGGCACAATATTTAATTGATGCTCAAGTCGGTGGAGTGAGTAAATTCAAAATAGATAACGCTGGATCAATGACTATTACAGGGCAATTGAATACAGGTGTTTTAGCTAGTTCTTCAGCCATAGTTGGAGGATAGCTTTCAGTTGCTGGCATAAACATGGGGACAAGTGGAACTTTTCGAGTTGCTTCTACAAATACTCTTAATGAAGATATAAGTTACGCAAAGATTAGTCCAACGTATAACAAATCAACGGCCACCAGTCGCGCCAATACCGATTTACTTATTAATAGAACTGAGACAAATTTAGGAACAACTCCAGGGGCACAATATTTATTTGATGCCCAAGTCGGTGGAACTTCAAAATTTAATGTTACAAACACAGGTGTGGGAGCTTTAGCTACATCTTTAGGAATTAACAGTTACGGAACAGCAGCAAATTTAGGAGTAGGCGGAACTGTTTCAACTGGTCTTGCTGGTAGTACAGCCGGAAGACTTTTTGATATAGGAGCAGGAACCATTACCAGAACAGTAGATTCAGGGACCGTTGCGCATGCCGTGGCCGCCTCTATTCAAGCGCCTACTTTCGCCACCAGTTCTGCGACAACATACACAAACGCATCCACATTTTATGTCGGAGGTCCTCCGACAGTAGGCTCAAACGTAACGATGACAAATAAATGGGCTGCGTTTTTAAACGGGAATACATATATTGGAGGCAACGTCGGGATTGGGACAACAAGCCCAACAACAACTCTTGACGTGAATGGGCAAATAAATTCAGCAGGAGCAATGGCCTCTTATTATCAAACATCAAATATATTTAGTGGTGGATTTAACGTTTATAAAAGAGGAACAACTGGGGATATAACAGCAGCTCTTAGCTCCGGAAGTGAGATAGGTTATAACAGCTTTTATGGCTGGGATGGGTCTGCTTATGGGCGAGGTGCATTTGTCTTAACAAAAACAACTGAAGCTTGGTCTGCAACAGGTCATGGGAGCTTTTATTCAATTTGGACTACACCTACAGGATCAACATCAAATGCTGAGCGAATGAGAATTGATCAAAATGGAAATGTCGGTATTGGTACAACCGCTCCGGGTTACAAATTACAAGTTGGAGTTGCTGCTGATGGATCTGAGGCTCGCGCAAATGCTTGGAACACGCTCTCGGATGAACGTCTGAAAAAAGATTTTGAAATCATTCCGGATTCTTTAGAGAAGATTCTTGCTCTCAACGGATACTATTATTATTGGAATCGTGGGACGGATCATTCAAAGAAAATAGGTGTGAAAGCTCAGGAAGTAGAAAAAGTATTTCCAGAGGTAGTCTCGCATGGAGCAGATGGATTTTTATCGGTGTCATACAACCACTTGGTGGCGGCCGTTATTGAAGCGATAAAAGAAGTTTATTATAAATGGTCAGATGACAGTAGAGAAATTCATAGAGAGCTTGCTTCAGTGAAAAATGATAAAGCCAATAAAAACGAAGTTGAGAAGCTGAAGGCAGATAACAAAGCTAAGGACAAAGAGATTTTAGATCTTAAAAAAGACAATGCTGAATTCAAAAAACGTCTTGATCAAATCGAAAGAAAATTGAACCAAAAATAAAACATGATGGAAAAGTTTGATTTCAAAAAACCTCGCCAACAAAAATGGCCAATTGATATTATTAAGGAAGCCATAAGTATATTTAATCAAAATCTCTCGATTCTTGTTAAAAATACTTATGGCCTCCTTAATAATTGAGTTTTTTGTGGTGAGTTGTCGTGACAAAATCATTTCTGATTCTTACAATCTACCAATGACGAATTCAGTTTCTTCCTCGCAATCAAATTCCGAACAAATCTTAAATATTTTGTCCAAATATTTTGGTCATACTGAATTTCGTGGTGAACAACAAACTGTGATTGAAACCATTCTTGCTGGTCAATCTTGTTTGGTGTTGATGCCAACAGGTATGGGTAAATCATTGTGTTATCAATTGCCGGCAATGATGTTGGATGGGATCACCTTGGTTTTGTCGCCGCTGATTGCTCTGATGCAGGATCAGGTTGAGAAAGCTCAGCGACAAGGTATTGCTGCAACCTATTTGTCATCGACATTGACCAAAGAAGAACGTGAGCTCAGGCAAAAACAAATTTCTGAAGGTCAGTTTAAATTGGTGTATGTGACGCCTGAACGCATGCGCAAAGAGGCCTTTCGCGAGATCATTTCTAAACAAAAAATTTCTTTGTTGGCGGTGGACGAAGCGCATTGTATTTCACAGTGGGGACATGATTTTAGACCTGATTATTCTCGTTTGGGCGAGTTCCGTCAGTTTTTACAAAATCCAGTGACGATTGCTTTGACTGCGACTGCAACTGTGTCTGTACAAAAAGATATTTTGCAACAGCTGGGTTTGGGTGAGGCGCCGATTTTTTCTGCTGGAATTGAACGTCCAAATCTGCAAATTCAAGTTCACGAAGTTTACGGCATCGAAGAAAAAATTCGTGGTTTGATTGGTTTAAGACATCAGGTGCCAGGCCCTGGGATTGTTTATTTTTCTT
>CAZMVK010000025.1:13992-18297 GCA_964569545.1 uncultured Bdellovibrio sp. | reverse complement strand
AAACTCTGTATCAAGTTTCTTCGCAACTGGCGCGTTTGGGGGTCAGGCATTTGATTTACCATGGTCAGTTGTCTGCACAAGATCGACAAAAAAATTTACGTTTGTTTGTCAAATCTGGTGAAGACACGCCGTTGATTTTGGCGACCCCTGCGTTTGGATTGGGTATTGATAAAAACAATGTACGTTTGTTGGTGCATATGGAAATTCCATCTTCTGTCGAATCCTATTATCAAGAAATTGGGCGCGCGGGACGAGACGGTCAACCAAGCTTTTGTCATTTGTTTTACGACCCAGACGATGTCACCATTCAAATGGAATTTATTAAATGGGCCAATCCTGATCCGTCTTTTATTACGCAAGTTTATCATCTGATTGATCGTGGCGGGCCGGGGCTTGCCGATGACGGGGTCGATTATTTACGAGCACAATTAAATTTTTATAACAAACGAGATTTCCGAGTTGAGACAGCGCTGAATCTTTTAGAGAGATGTGGTTGTTTAGAGGCGGATACTAAAAATCGATTGGGATTTTCAGCTGTGCGTGAGCCCTCGATCGAAGATTTAAAACAAGCCAGTTATGAGTTGCGTTTGAAAATGCAAAATCAAAAATTGCTTGAGATGGTTCGTCTTGCAACCCTGGTTGAACGCAGTCCAGAGGCTCAGTCGTTAGATTATCTGCAAGAAATTTATCATTATTTTGGCCGGTGAAAACAGGACAGCAAAATCTGGGCACGTCCTGGTGTTTTTTTAAATTTATTCTGGTAATTCTTCAGATAAAACCATGCTGACAAATTTTTGATCTTTCATCATTTCTGAGATCATATTTATATACCAAGCGCGACGTTCCGAATATTGATCTAATGTCGCAATCAATGTGAACGAGTTCAAAGGCACTCCGTTTGCGCGCATCTGACGTCGTGTTTTACGGAATTTGGTTGAAGATTTTGTGGTGTTTAAGAAATGAATATAATCCGATACGCTCTCATCGATCGAGGAATAAGCTTTGTGGCACATATTTGTCGAGTTTGGTTTATCCCAACATTTTGAATTGGACGCAAACCCTTTGACGCCAAAATAATTTTTACCACGCACAGCGAGTAAAGATTTTCCCCAACCTGATTCAACTACTGATTGCGCAAACAACATTGGCAATGGCGTGATGTCGACGCGTTCAAGAATATCTTGCCAAGAGGCTGTTTCGGTTAATCTAAAAGATTTGCGGATTTGATCCAGCCAAATCAATTCCTTTTTACTGAGTTCAGCTTTGAGGCCCTGTTTTTTCATTAGGTTCAAAATTGATAATCGTTGTTTAAAAACCAATTGTTGCATGCGTAGAGCTGGTGGTAATAACTTGCAAATAAATTGTTTTTTATCTTTTGCCTCGACATTATTTTCTGCAGAAAGATTTTTACACATTTCAAGTGTTTCTATGATTTTGTCGTTTGGTTTTAGCTCGACACCTGTGTTTAATAAATCTTGCAGCGAGGAATTCGCAACTGGCTGTTCGGGTTTTTCGCCACTTGCAGTTTGATTAGCAGTTTGATCATCTGCTTTTGAAGCAGTTGGTTTTGGCGCTGTCTTGACTGCTGGAGTTGTCTGAGCTGGCAAAACGGGTTTGGTTGATTTCTCAGGTACAGAGGCTTCAGGTTTTTTATAAAGCGATTGGCCTCGAGTATGCACTTTAGGGCGAGAATCTGTTTTTGTTGGAATTACGGGTTGGGTATTGACCTCTTGTTGAAATACTTGATCTTTGAATTGATTTAATTCTTCATCGCTCAGTTTGTATGGATTTAATTGTTGTTCAGCAGATTGACGAGCTTTGTCTTGTTTTGTTTTTTGTTCTTTTAATCGTTGTTCTTCGCTCACTGGTTCTGTTTTTGTTGCCGTGGATTGATCTCCATTCGCTGATGAATCGTCATCTTCGTTAGGTAAACCGTCTGTTGCAGCTTTTTCAGCATCAATAGGTTGCGCAGAAGTCGGAGGTAGGGACTGCAAATCTGCGTGGAATGATTTTGCACATCCTGCTGTGATCAACAGAGACGATAAAGCGCTGATAAGCAAAATACTTTGAACTGTTTTTTTCACAATCGACCTCACAATATTGTTCTGCATGACTGTCAAACTTTTTAACAGTACAGACGTTTTTTACTTGGCCAAAAACAGAACTGGTATAGAGTTGTTTTTAGACCTCATATAGTCGTCTAGAACTGGTTCACTTGCTAAGTCATTACATTGCGAAATCGATGCCGAAGTTTCGAGCACTTTTGGGAATGTTGATTTCTGGCCTGATTAACGTAGGGTTTTTTGTCTTAATATTTTTGTTTTTGTAATTTAGCTGACGAAATAAAATGCTTATTTTCTGAAGAACTTAAATAATGAAATATCACATGTCCAAATTAGGAAAGGTTTAGCATAGTCGTGAGTAAAAGTTTTTTTCCAGATCCACGTCAATCAACAGAAGAGGGCATTGTTGCTGTTGGTGGAAACCTGTCACCAGAAATTCTTTTGGATGCGTATCAAAATGGGATTTTTCCTTGGCCGCAAGAGGGTGCTCCGATGTTGTGGTTTTCACCGGATCCACGTGGCGTGCTGGATTTTTCTGAATTGCATATTCCGCGCAGTTTGCGCAAATGGCGTCGTCAACACAGTGATTGGCAATTGAAAATAAATACTGATTTTGCAGCGATCATTCATCATTGTCAGCAGCAGCCGCGCCCAGGACAAGATGGAACTTGGATTTTGCCCGAGGTTGAATCTGCATATAGATTTTTGCAGCAAATGGAAAACTCGCCGATATTGTCTGTGTCTTGTTATGAGAATGGTATTTTGATTGGCGGGATCTATGGTTTATTGACCAAGATGCGAACAGGTCAAACCGTATTTTCTGGTGAGAGTATGTTTTACTTGAAAGACAATGCTTCAAAAATTTGTTTGTGGTTTCTTGTCGAACATTTGCAGAGTTTAGGTCACACCTGGATGGATATTCAAATGGTTACCAGTGTCAGCGAAGTCATTGGTGGCAAATATATTTCACGTGAAGATTTCTTAGACAGAATCGGGCGATAATATTTGCTGAAATTTACATTGCCTTAAGGTTTCACGCTTCAGCTTAAAGTCCTGTCTCCGATAAGATAATAAGAGTGCTTAACAAAGCCTACGGAGGACATCGTCTATGAGCGCAACAAGATACATGACCAGAGAAAAAGCTTCGATTGAAATTTATGGTCGTTCTGGAAATTTGATAGCGCAGGTGAAAAACCTTAGCGTGACTGGTGCCTGTCTTGAGTGGTCGCAAGAAGATGTTAATTTACAAAAAGGTGATTTGGTTCGCCTGACTGTGAGCTTAAAAGCTTTGAATCGTCGACACAATATCAATGGCGAAGTGATGTGGCGAGATGGTAAACAATCCGGAATAAATTTTATCACGTCAGATGACGTTCTTGATAAGATGATGGAAAGAGAATAAAAATAATAATTCGAATAAGAATAAGTCTTAGAATCACCTGTAATTACAAATTGAATTAGACAGTAAATTGAACTGTAAATTAAACAGTGAATTAGACATTAATTTACAGTGACATAAAATGAATTACAGTCTGAAAAATTGCAGATAAGACCAAGCTGCAATTAAAAATAATAACAAGATTGCACGCATTGGATATTTTTTAATTTGCGCCCAAAGATAAGATCTTTTCGAGTATTGATCTTGTTTTTCCTGCATTTGTTGTTTTAAATTTTTTGCTAAACCTTGAAGCAGAGCGATTTTCACCGATGATTGTAAACGGTAAAATTGAATTCCAATCAAAGAAGAAGTCGTTGTGTAAGGTTCCATTCTGGTCACTATCGCATTGCAGGCGATTTGTTCACCGCCTGGGATGACGAATTGCAATTTGATGTACTCGCCAATAGTCGGGCATAAATCATTAGGAGCGGTAAAGACCAGGCCTGTCAGTGAGATGTTTTTGATTTCTGTGTTTTCTTCCCAAGGAGTTTGATGCGGTCCTGCGACACGAATATAATTGTTATCAAGCGGTTGCAAGATGTAGCGAGGGGCGCGTTGATGATATTTTGCCAAATATTGATTCATCACTGTCCTATTCGTCCAGTGTCAGGCTTTTGTTAAGGCCAGTTCGGTGGATACAAATAAAATTCTGACTTTCTCTTGATGTGACAAATGGTAGAATGTGGAATGACTGCGACTAAAACGACTGCCAAGGCAGCAAAAACCAATCGAAAAGCAGCGACACGAATTCGACGTCCGCGCAAACCTAAGGTGATCGAACATCCATTATCATCCGAGGTTGAA
>CAZMVK010000025.1:7291-13968 GCA_964569545.1 uncultured Bdellovibrio sp. | reverse complement strand
GGGTTTTGCACGAGGCCGAAGATCTGCGTACGCCATTGCTTGAGCGTTTGAAATTTTTAGGAATTTCAAATTCAAATCTGGACGAATTTTTTATGAAACGGGTTGGTGGGTTAAAACGCCAAGTCGCTTTGGGGATCACGCCAAAATCATCTGATGGTAAAACGCCGACTCAGCAATTGGTTGAAATTCGTAAACAAGTTCTACCAATGTTGAAAGCTCAGTCTCATTGTTACAGTAAAATTTTAAAACCTGCCTTGAAAGAAAATCAAATTCATTTGCTCAAATGGACAGATTTGTCCGAGGCCGAAAAACAATGGGCCCGACAATATTATTTAACGAATGTTTTTCCGGTATTGACACCTTTGTCGGTAGATCCCGGGCATCCTTTTCCGTTTATTTCTAATCTGTCTGTTTCATTGGGAGTGACATTAACAGCACCTCATCATGAAGAAAAAATGTTCGCCAGAATCAAAGTCCCACAGGTATTACCGCAATGGATTCGTATTGATTTATCTGCCCCGGGTAATAGTCATGCTGCGACTGTTGCTAGTAGTGTTTCTGCTCATGCAAGTTCTGTTGTTGCGGCAAAAAACAAACAAGCTGAAATATATCGATTTATTTCTTTGGTGGATTTGATCAAAGAAAATCTGAATGATTTGTTTCCGGCGATGCAGGTTTTAAATGTGATGCCTTTTCGACTGACCAGAAATGCCGATATCACTCGCGATGAAGAAGACGCGGAAGATTTATTATTAATGATCGAAGAAGAACTGCGTTTGCGTCGTTTTGCCGAGGTTGTTCGTTTAGAACATGGTCCTAATCCAGATCATTGGATGCTTGGATTTTTAATGGAAGAGTTGGACCTGACCGAAGATGATATTTACGAATTGCCAGATGAACTTGATTATACAACTTTGTCAGTTATTGCAGACGTTAATGTTCCGCAATTAAAATTTGAATCTTGGACCCCGGTTGTACCGCCAAGTTTTGCTGATGAAGACCCTTTGCATATTTTCAGTGTGATCCGCAGAGGTGATCAGCTCTTGCATCATCCTTATGAGAGTTTTTCTGCAACTGTTGAAAAACTTATTCGTGCCGCGGCTGAAGATCCAAAGGTACTGGCCATCAAAATGACCCTGTATCGCACCGGAGATAACAGCCCATTTATCAAAAATTTAATTCGTGCAGCCGAGATGGGTAAACAGGTTGTTTGTTTGGTTGAGCTCAAAGCTCGATTTGATGAAGAGCGAAATATTTATTGGGCACAAGAGCTTGAAAATGCTGGTGTGCACGTTGTGTACGGCATAGTCGGATTGAAAACTCATGCTAAAACTGCCTTGGTAGTTCGGCAAGAGGCTGATGGTTTGAAATGTTACGCGCATATCGGTACTGGCAATTACAATGTTGGCACCTCTCGTTTTTACACCGACGTGGGTTTACTGACGATGAACGAAGAAATCACTTCTGATCTGGTCGAATTCTTTCATTACCTAACCGGGCGTTCGTTAAAACAAGATTACAAAGCTTTGTTGGTTGCGCCGGTTAATATGTTTCAAAAATTTAAATCATTGATTGAAAAAGAAGCCGAAAACGCACGCGCTGGAAAACCAGCACACATCATTGCTAAGATGAACAACATGGAAGAAAACGATATCTCCATGGCTTTGTATCAAGCTTCACGCAGCAAGGTTCAAATTGACATGTTAGTGCGTGGCTTTTGTTGTCTGCGACCAGGTGTTAAAGACATGAGTGAAAACATACGTGTGATTTCAACCATTGGTAGATTTTTAGAGCATTCGCGTATTTTTTATTTTCGTTCCGGTGCCGTCGATCCAGTCGATGGTTGTTTTTATATTGGCTCTGCCGATTGGATGTATCGCAATTTACATGCTCGGGTCGAGTGCGTAGTCCCGATCTATGATCGCACTTTACGTGAAAAATTATGGGAGATGTTGCAAAGTTATTTATCAGATCAGCGACAGACCTGGAATATGTCTTCAGATGGCAGCTACCAACAACGCAAAGGCAGCGAGGTTGGAGTGCAACAACAAATGATGAATCTGGCAAAGAGCAAGGCGATTAATATCGAAGAGCAAGGCGATTGATACCAGAACCATCAGCAGGGGATTAGCAGGATCTTGAAAAACTCTTACGAAATAGTTTTTCAACAGTCAGTTAGTTCCTATTCACCGGAAGAGTTTCGTCCTTTGCAATTTTTGGTAGGGGTCTAAAAAAATCTTTTAATGGATCTATTTGCATTGGGGTTTTGTCGTAAGACGAGATCCAGGTCTCTGGTGTTTCCATACACAAAAATATTTTCCATTTCGGATCGTGTTTTTTAAAAGAACCTAAAACGAAATCATACATCTCTTGGCGCAAATGAAAATCATAGCGCAGTTTATTGCCTTCGCTTGCAAACATTTCGGCACTGGTGACAAAACTGTTCATACCAAATCGTTCACGCATCAAATGTCTTTGTTCTGGTTGAAATCGTAAAGCGCCTACGGAAATCACATTCACCTGTTGTGGAGTGAAACGAGATTGCACCTGATCTAATAATTCTTGATAGTTCTTTTTCCAGTCTGGGTGGTAGATTAGGGGGTCAATATGAAATGCTATTTGAAAACCTTTTTTTACGCATTTTTCTGCTGCACACAAACGTTCTTCCAAGGTGGCTGTGCCGTGTTCTTCAGATTGAATAATCGATGGAGCATTGATCGACCATGAGACGACGACATTGCCAGCATGATCACAATCTAAAAACTGATCCACTTTGTCGGATTTGGTTTTAAATTCCAGGGTCCATTTCGGATATTTTTTAAAAAATGCAATCAGCTCGCGAGAAAATAGAGACAGAGGGTCTAAACTGAGACTGTCAATGACCTCGCCAGTACCCACACGGTAAGGAAGGTTGGGATGTAGGGCTGCCATTTCATCAAGCTCTTGCAAGGCTTGATCTAGGTTTGAATACATCATCATGACGGGTGCTTTTAAATAACTTTGTAAATAACAATACGAACAATTCATATTGCATTGGCTGCCAAGATTCAAAACATAATAATTGCAACAAGTCAGAGTTTTCTTTTGTGAAGAGCCCGGGCAGCGGCGAAAAAAAGTTCCTTCAAAAGGTTTGATATAAAGTTGTTTTTTACTGCGCTCAAACTGCTCCGATGTTAAGTCGCCTTTGATGTTGGCATAGGGAGCTTCGCTGACAAATTCAATTTTATCAGCAGGAAAAATATCTAAAATTCGCTGAGCTAATGCCGTGCCTGCGCTTTTTTCAGCAATAAATATTTTTTCAAAATGTTTTATCAGCTCTGTCATTGAGGTTCCTGGTTGTTAATGTTTTGGTATTTCTTCAAGCAAATCTTGAACAGTCTGTAGCGAATTTAAATATTTTTTTAAATCTGAGGGTTGAGTTACAAACAATTTAAGTTCAATGCCTGCTTTGTCACCCTGACGTACCCAGCGGGCTTGACTGTGTCCGGGCCATGGCAATTGGTTCATCTGAAGGCGGCGTTCTTCATCGCGCGCCTTGGTTTCTGGATAGCGCAGCCAGGTGAGAGATTCTAACCACAACTCGCCAGGGTTCTTGTCTTTATTTTGCTGAGTGTTTTGCTGTGTATTTTGATTAGCGTTGAACAAATTTTGCGAAGATAGTTTTTCAGTCTCAGTGCCCATCATCAGTAATTCAATACCAAGCTCAAGAGCTTTCACGCCTAGAGCTTTGGATAGTTTTAAATCAATAATTTCAAAAAACAAAACATTTAACGTATCGGTTTTGTCTTTATATGAAAGCAAGGGCATCAGATCTTGCGGGCCCACTTTTTTTTCTGCACACCATTTTTGAAAATTTTCAGGTGAGGATTGCAGGACCTGGCAAACTTTGATGAAGCTGTCGTTGTACTGAAAGCCAAATTTTTGCACGATCAAATCTATCGGCAACCAAACAAAGGGAGCCGATAATTTTTGTAATGCAGCCAGTTCGCTAAAACTGAGATCCGAATACAAAGAACGAAACAAATCAGCAATGGCGCTTGCTGAGTTCTCAATCGGAATTTGATAATTCAAAGCCAGTTGCTGACCAAAACCAGCAATCAGGACTTTGTTTATACTGACGGCAGGTAAGCCCTGTGGCCACATGGATAATGGAGAAAAACTCAAGCTAGCATCACACCGCGTCGTTGAAATCAACTCTGGAGGATTGGTCATTTGTATAGAAAATGGATTGTTGTTCATGAATGGCTGGGTACCATGTCGAGA
This sequence comes from uncultured Bdellovibrio sp., assembly GCA_964569545.1. Taxonomy (GTDB): domain Bacteria; phylum Bdellovibrionota; class Bdellovibrionia; order Bdellovibrionales; family Bdellovibrionaceae; genus CAZMVK01. The sequence goes on along the minus strand of CAZMVK010000025.1, from coordinate 9,705 downwards.
ATCTTGGGTCAATGCTGGCCATCATCAGCGATCTAGTGTTAGCATTTGCTTATGGCAGATTGGCGTGATCGAAGTCAAATTTCAGGTGATGTGGTGTTTTTTCGCTATGTCACACCGGGTGTCGAAAAAAATATCGACGAGGTTTTTGTATGGGATTTGGATAAAACCTATCTCGATACGGCCATTGAATCTATCACTCAGCTTTTGATGACTGCCATAGAGCGTGCGTTTAATAAAAAAAATATTCCAGGCACCAGCGCTTTGTTGCAGGTATTAGCTAAATCTTGGCAAGCGCAAAAAGGTCAGTCACGATTTCCGCTGTATTTTATTTCAGCTTCGCCACCACAAATGGAAGCACGTATTGCTGAAAAATTTAATTTAGATCAGATCAGACCTTTTGGTTGTTTTTATAAAGACAATTTGCAAAATCTGACACCAAAAAGATTTTGGCGCTTGAATAAACAAGTTGGTTATAAAATTCAGGCTTTGTTGCAATTGCGAATGAAATTAAAAGATGACGTCAAACAAATTTGTTGGGGCGATGATAGCGAATCCGACGCGATCATTTACAATTTGTATTCTGACATTTGCGCAAGACGTTTAGGGCCACAAGATTTGCGTAATGTTTTAAAAAATTTAGCGGTAACGGTTGAGCAGGTTGACGAAATTTTGCATTTGCAATCCTTGGTTCCCGAAAATGATCCAGTTCAAAAAATATATATCAATTTAGCGGTCGATACGGATCCTGATTATTATTTAAAATTCGGTCGAAGGACTTTGCCGACTTATAATACTTTTCAAGTAGCTTGTGATTTGTATCAAGATCACAAGATGGCACCAGAAGGCGTTTTGCAAGTAGCGCAGGATATGATTTTTAATTACGGATTTGCACCTGAACAATTGCAACGCAGTTTTGATGATCTGGTCCGCAGACGTTGTGTTGGCGAGGCAGCAGTGCAGACGTTAACACCGTTTTTGATTGAAAAAGGACTTTTTGCAAAAAGCTATACGCCAAGTCTTGCGCCAAGTAAAGAAAGCAAGGTCATTGATGGCCGAGTGTTTGAGCTTGAGGGAAATTTTGAGCCCTGGGTTCCTGAACGAATTGATTATTTGCACGATTATCGCTAGAGAGTAGCCGATCAAATGAGGACACACTCGAAGCTTAAAAAATATTTGAGAACTGTGTTTTTTTAATAATAATGATCATCATGTAATCTGAATGGATTAATACAAATTGTGGCAAGTACGCATAGCTGGAAGTCCTAAGGGAATTAAAGTAGGCACAATATTTAAATACTCTTCAGAAAGGTTATAAGGACGGATTTTAAATAAACCATTCAAATAAGCTTTGTATTTTTCAATTGGGAAATCCAAATACACCCAGCCATTTTGAACTTGTGGCGCAAGCTTTAAATCACCTGAGATCGTCAATGTGAAAAGAACGCTGGCATCAGGGTTCATCGGCAATCGCCTGACATTAGCAAGAAAAGAATTAAATTCTTGATATTGAACGATGTAATCTAAGGCGTTTGAAATATCTAAAACACTGACCGTCATTTTGTTCTGTCTTAAGACATCGGCAAGATCTGACAAGGTGTCGTTTCCCGACAGCGAGCCATTGAGTATTTTTATTCGATCTTGTTGGATCATCGATTTTATTTTTTCGAATAAATAGTCAGAAGTTAAAAAGTTTTCGTTTTTAGTTTTGGGATCTTGATAAATTCGAATCATGGCTTTTAAAAACTGACTACGATCCATGTTTTGATTTGAGCGCTGATTTAACGCTAGACTGTTAATAACAATGGATTCATTTCGGTTGTCCAATGCGGTGGTAACGTTTTTATATGCAAAAAGATGATCAAGAAAATCCACACGATTTGATGAATTTTTAATTACATTGGCCAGGTAATGATTAAAGGTGGTGACCTCTTGAGCGTAATCCAAAAAAATTGCATATTGAAAATTACCAACAGCAGCGGCTTGAAACGCTCGAAAAGTCCCGACGGAGATTAAGACATTTTGTTTGTCTCGCAGTGATGGTGTGAACGATAAATAGTTAAACTCGTTGGGTACGACAAAACCATTACCATGACCTGTGCCATCTTGAACAATATTGTCAAATAGACCAGCGTTTGCAGAAAAACTGAGAAGACATGAAAAATACAAAGGCAAAAGGCGGATATGAAGAGAATAGAAGGTTTTTTTAATCCACGGGAATGAAGATGGGTGAAAGAGAAAATGCATCTGGTTAGAGCAAAAAAATGGGTCGATGAAAAGATTGATAAAATGTTTTTTGTTCATCTTGTATGATAATTTCCATTGAACTCTGTCGAATTCTTGATTTAAATTTTCTCTAAAACTAAAACTAAAACTAAAACTAAAACTAAAACTAAAACTAAAACTAAAACTAAAAC
>CAZMVK010000025.1:5087-7191 GCA_964569545.1 uncultured Bdellovibrio sp. | reverse complement strand
TAAAATCGACTGTTTTTGAACCCAACCAATTATATGGTATTAGTTGGTAAATATATAGATGCAAAATGTTGTCGTGGAAAAAATACCTAATACAATGTCTGAGTCGCTGTATTGACTGTTAGATATATCTGTCAAAAATATATACATAGGTTGATTTAAAAAACTGTGTTCCAGATCTGACTTTTCATATGGTAAGAACACGCCCATAGTTTTGTCTTTCTTGTGTTTTGACGATCAAAACCGCAGAAAGCGTCACACTGTAAATTTCTTCGACAATTAAAACCCATCTACAACATTTCTATTAGTTCTCGTCAGGTATGCCTTTAGCATAATCAAACTCGTTCGCTAATCAGTGTACGTTTATTATGCGGAAGGATCATTATGCAGCAAAAAAGCAATAGATGGATTTTAAATTATAAAGTGGTTCATGTCTTACTCCTGACTTCTTCAATGATATTTTTGCCTCAAGATTTATTGGCCGCAAAAAACAAAATTCAATGCGATGGAATATACGGCAATGATAATTTGCAGGATTGGAATCAAACGACAAATATTACACCTAAGGATCATAAAGTAAAATTCGAAACTGTTGAGGTTGATTCTGCTGAGCCAAAGCCACTTAGTAATAAAGATTTTGTTCTCAAGAGAACAGAAAAGCCAGTTAAAAATTATTAACTATGGCAAGATAGAAAAAACCGATGAAAATAATGAAACAGAAATTGGTTATAAAGGTTTGACCAAGGCCGGACAAAAAATTTTTGCAGAAATGCGACAAACATTTGTTCAGCGAGATCGTCTTTCTAAAAATGTGATCGCCGATTCAGAAACATTGATGCATTCAATACAATTGACCAGATTGATAGGTGCCAACATGTTGCTGACTGGTCCTGGTGGTGGCGGTAAGTCAATGTCTGTTGATTTTTTCTTAAGTGGCGAGGCTACAAAACCATACGATATTTTATTTCATCAAATGTTACCAGAAAGTGCCATCGTTGGCGGTCAGATTATGGAAGCTGCAAAAAACGGTCAATATCGTGTGAATATCGCCGGCAGTATGGCTGATCACGTTGTTGCAATTGCCGATGAAGCTCATATGGCAGGGCCGCATTTGATTGCGACATTGTTTCCATTGTTAGAGCGCGGTCGTAAAATTCGTCAAGGTCAGGTCAGTGGCAAAGCTAAATTACAAACAGTCTATGCAACGATGAATGCTAATTTGCCAGAAATGGTTGAGTCATTTTATTCGAATGGTTTAGGTCCGCAGGCTTTGCCTTACGCGAATCGTTGGCAATTTAAAGCTTTCGTCTACAATTGGCTTGATACAGAACAACGTACAAGTCTATGGGAACGTGAAGAAAAAAAACGTAGATTGTCTGCTATTGCTAAACACCATCCTGAGGTCTTAAAAGATGAGGTTTTTGTTGGTTTGAAACCAGTGAATTGGGATCAGGCACGTGAATTGGCAACTGCAATGTTTAAGCTCAGTAAAGATGCGGCACAAGTGTTGCGCGAAATATCTGAAGAAATGCGTGGGCAAAATCACGAAGCGGTTAAAATTTCTGAAAACAATGCGAAAGAAGCTAGGCTCTCACGAGCAGATGTCTTGGTGCCAAATGGTGATTTGACGACTCGTTTAGATTTACAGTTGCAGGAAATGGTCGAGTATTCTGCATTTATTGATTACATGAATTCGGGATTGCCAATTCCAGATAAACCTATTGTCTTAGATGTCGCTTCTACTTGGCGAGCAATGTATATGTTAACGACAGTTACAGGCGGACAAGCCAGTTTAAAATATAATGCTGATGTCCCAGATAAATGGACGCTGGATTATGGTTGGAAATTTGAAATCAAAAAAGCCGCAAATTTGCGAGAAGAAGGCATTGTCGCTAATATCCTTGCAGAACAAGAGCGGTTTAAAAAGATTTTTGAAAAAAAACTGGGCGAATTTTTACAAGCAACAGAACTGCGGGCTAAGAGTTTAGCAACAGGCGAAGAACCCAGTATCGAAGAAACATCATTCGAATTGCAGTTAATGCGCGCACGACATGTGATTCCTTAACCAAGTATCAGTCCGCGGAGAAATGATGAAGCTTTTGATATT
>CAZMVK010000025.1:0-5077 GCA_964569545.1 uncultured Bdellovibrio sp. | reverse complement strand
TATTAGCTTTAATTACCATGATTTCATTGCAAGGTCAGGCCACACCTGTTCTTGTTTGTCATGGTATTTATAATAAAATAAAAGCGGATAACGGGGCGACAGAAAATCCACAATTGGTATTGGATGCGAAACAAATTAATCTGTTAATTTCTCAATATCAAAAAAAATTAGGTTTTCAGCAGGATCCAACCAAGACGACTTTTTCGGCAAAAAATATCGATCGAATTTTTGGAGAAATGCTTTTGCGCAGCCGTAATGGTCGCATGACCAGTTCATCTTTGGCGGTTATCAATCATATTTTAAAACGAGGTGAGTATAACGCCAATCAGAAAACCACCACTGCGCCAATAACAGCTGAGCAATTATCACAATTGTATAATCATAAAATGATTCAATGGTTGGTTGAGGATGCTAAATATTGGTTAGAGCAAAAATTAGACTTATCAAATAAATCTGAATTACGAATCTTGCAAGGGAACTTAAAAGCTTTACAATATGCGATGGATCAGTATTTACCAAAATTTATTTACCATGAACATCCAGTAGATCGTGATGGAGAAAGTACTGAAGAGAAAAAAGTAAAAGAAAAAGATAAAGACAAAGATAAAGAAAAAAAAGAAGAAAAGCCAGAGCAAGACAATGGAATTGATATTCCAGAATTGCCAGACAAATACAAGCCACATACAAAAGACACAGAGCAAAAGGGTGATCAAAAACAAAAAAAACACAGAGTAGCTGATGTCAATGTGATGACGGCATATTTTGCGCAAAGATATTTTTCTTTAGTCACTCGTTTTGGGTCTGAAAATTTTCAAGAAATGAATGTGGATTGGGATCTGCCTCAGCCCTCAGTATTCAAAAATACAAATATTTTACAAACAATTAAAACAGGCGGAAAAAAAGCATTTACACTTTTTTTGCCACCAGGTCACCGCCCATTTCAGCCATCTGATCCTCGCGTGGTAATTGTTCGTAAAAAAACGGGTGGTTATCAATTACAGAATAAAGATGGTTTGGCCGAAATTAAAATTCCATTAGAAAAAGAATACAATCTCGAGATGCCAATGCACGTTAGGCAGGTTTACACTCGCAAGGTTGGCTTTGATATCAATGAGTGGCCAGATCTTTTACGGGCAGCAGTTATTAATAAATATTCAGCACAGGATGCAGTTCAAGATCCAATGAAAGTAGCTTTGGCCATCGCTCACCACATAGCTAAAGATTATTTGTATAGTGTCGACGCAAAAGAAGCAACGGATCCAATTGAGGCATTAAAGAGTGGAGCTTTTCAGTGTGATATGGCGGCCTTCACGATGGTCAGTTTGTTGCGAGATGTTTATAACATTCCATCAAGAGTTGTTGCTGGATATCGCGCAAAGAGAGAGATTAAAGGCAGTAAAGATCAAAGTTATTTGGTTCTTCCCGGAGAAGCTCATGCATGGGTTGAGGTTTTTCATAATGGTGAATGGCATTTATTTGATCCAACACCGATGAAAAAAGATCGAAAAAAAGATGAGGGAAAAGAAGAAACGGATATGACCGATCAGCAATTGGATAATTTGCCTGAAGTCGCCATGGAAAACGAGGACAATGATCAAAGTTCTGAAGTGTCTTCTGAAAAGAATAAAGAAACCAAGGATCATAAAACAAAAATGAAAGAAGACACTGAAAAGCGTGTCAAAGAAGAATCTGATCAAAAAACAAAAGAAGGTAAATCTAAAGATCAGGGCAAACCAGGTGATAAAACATCAGAGCAAACCGATGGGAAAAATAAAGACGATCAAGACAACAATGAGTCAGATAAAAAAAATAAAGATGAAGGTGACTCTGATCAAATTTCAAAAGAAGAATTGATCAAAGAGCTTGAGCTTGGTTCGTTAGAGGTAGATCCAAAACCAGAAAAAAATAATTTAGCAGAGCGCATGTTTCGTTTGTTGTTACAGTATACACTGGAGACGACAAGAAATGGTGCTGATATTCAGAATAGTTTAAATTATGTGAAACAAATGGCGAATGATTCAAACTCTGCGTCGTTACAAGAGTTGGTTCGTAAGGCTATTCTTGCGCATGATTTTAATCATCCAGCATTGACCGGTTGGCTTGATCAATTGGCGCGTGGCTTGAAGAAAGAAGATTTAAATAAAATTTATAGATCACTTATTAAGGCGCGAAATAGTTTAGAGGTCTATGCTCAGTTATTAGATTCAAACGGAAAAATTCCAAGACCAGATTATTTGCTTTCGCTGATCAACCAAATTGTCACAGAAATGAATCATTTATCACATGCGCAGGCACAAGACATAGCTCTGGTCAGAGATTTGATGAAAGATCAATCGCTATTGGTTCGTCGTTTGGTCAAAGAAAAATATAATTTAGATCAAGTTGGTTTAAACACTCAGACAAGTGCCTTGGCAGGTAAGATAAAAGCGGGTCAGTTAAATGATTTGCGTTTGATGGGAGTGTTGGCGCCGATGACGGAATTTATTTTAAATTCGGTTCCGCATCCCGATATGACTGAGGTCAAAACTTGGGTTCGTGATATGAGTAAACCACGTGGTCGTGATCTTTTGCCGGCGCAAAGATTTAGCGATATGTACCGAGCTATTTTAGGTCAGCCCGGAAAAAGTTACGAACAAAACATGATCGAAGGAACAGCTCATCTACGAGTTCATCGGCAACGTATTTTAATTCCTGAGGGCTTTGGTAATGAAGAGTCTGAGCGTATCACTATTGTGTTGTATGATACTTCTGGATCGATGAGTGGTGATCCTGAACGATTTCAAGCTGGTTTGATCTCACAATTTACCGCTACAGCATTGAGCGATGTTTCACCAAGTGGTCGTAATCGTCACAAGCTTGTCATTGTCCCATTTGATAGCACCACTGGAACGCCGGTGTTGGTAAATAACGCAACTCAGGCATTAGATGTAATCAATAACTATAGAACAAAATTAAAAAATACTAGCGGTGGCACTGATATACAAAAAGCAATGATGCAAGCTTTTGCTTTGATTGCCGATGCTGAAAGACGAGCGGGCGAACCATTGGCTGCAGCAAATATCGTATTAATGTCAGATGGCGGTGGAAGTGTTGATAAATCAGAATTGCTAAGAGCTCGAAATGCAATCGATCGTCAAACGCCTTTACAAACAATGTTTATAGCTATTAACGGCAACAATCCTGATTTGATGAATTTTGCTATGGATTCAAAATCCATGGGATTGGAAGAGGGTTTTTATCGTGAATTTAGCAAAGAATTAATTAGCGAGGTTTTGAAAGATGCAGATACGATCAGTCTAAAAGAAGAAGATGAGTTCTATACTGATAAAAAATCCCAAGATGTTCCTGTAAAAATTTACCAACTGTTTCAACAAGCCACTAAAGAATCATACAATTTTGATCAGAGAATTTTGCAAGGTTCAGGATTTAGTCGCAGCATCGAGTATGTTCATAAATTTGAAGGAATGAAAATGAACAACGGCAAAGTGATCAGTCGGCCTATTGATCTAGAACGATGGCTGATCCGTATCAGGCAGTTAGCTCAAAATCCAATTTTTATGAAAGACCGTAAACTGTTAGAGAGAGTTGTAGATGATTTATTTATTAACTTTGAAAAACTAACTGGTGTTCGATTTCAAGATCTAAGTGATTTAGAGCAAGGTCATTTACGACATTTAGCTAGAGCTGCAGCGGGTTTGAATGATTGACTTACGTGATCTTAGAAAGTTTATTTTTAAGTCTTATTGCAAAAAAAATCAGATTAGCTTGGCCGTGATCTGTTGTGTTTGTCAGTTCGTTTTCATTGAACAAACATCTGCTATTAATAATTGTGAAAAAGTATGGTTAAAAACTGATGAGCCACATGTAATTGCTAAAAACAAGCAAGATGCAAAACAAATAACAATTCAAGATACTAACAATTTGATTCATTACTTAAGTGATTTAATGCAAATTCAAACTTTAAACAAAAATCACTTGCAAATAATGTTAAAAGGTCTTGAGCAAAATCAGTGGGTCAATCCAATCAGTTTATCAGAAGCTAAAAAATCTTTTATTCTTCGCATTGCATTTGATGGAATTGATGAGGTTATTCGTACTGCAGATTTAAATACTGAGATTATGTATTTATGGCTGCGACAAACTATTTTAGATGAGATCAAGCAGACCGAAAAGCGCGATCAGGCTCACGTCGAAACGGAAAACCCCTTTGTTCATTCAAATTTTATTACGATCAGTCCTGGCCGATTTTTAATGGGTAAAGGTAGATCTCGTCCTACTGAAATCACAGAAGAATTTGAAATGATGCAAATACCAATGACTCAGATTATTTTTGCCCGACTGATGTTGGCATTTGGAGAAACGAATCCGCAAAAAATCAATCCGTCTGTTTTTAAGGATGGTTTGTATTCTGTTGTTTTAGGCGGAATTGATAGCAGTTTTATGAGTTTTAAAATGCAACCAGATAATCCATTAGAAAATGTCAGTTATGATTTTATTGTTAATTATTTTTTGCCTCATTTAAATAAAATTTCTAATTCAGTCGATGCCTATGCCCAGATGTTTTTGCAAAGCATTTTTCCAAATCACAAAAAGGGCGATTATTATGATTTGCCAACTGAGGCACAAATTGAATATGTGATGAAAAAGGCAAAAACTGATGATGGTGACAGTATTGATGAAATGCTTAAAAGAAGAGATTTGGCAAAATTAAAAAAATATACTGTTTATCGAATAGGTGCAACGATCGAAATAACGAATAACACCAAACCAGTGACTCAGCAGTTGCCTTTGTTTGTTGAAGGGCAACAGATATACATGCACGGAAATGTTTTTGAATCGGCCAAAGATGCTTGGGATGGTGATGCCAAATTACCTGGTGGTAAAGATCCATTAGTATCTGAAGGCCATCTGCGAATAGTTCGAGGTGGTTCTTGGAGTTTACCAAAATATTATATGTTATCGTCTAAACGTCATGCGAATACGCCATCTAATTCCGGTGGTGGTACGGGGTTCCGTTTGGTTCGAACTCGTAACAGTCAGCAAGGTAAAATGCTAAAATGATGCCGAATTTTTATTT
>CAZMVK010000024.1:0-26608 GCA_964569545.1 uncultured Bdellovibrio sp. | reverse complement strand
AGTCACCACCGAACCTAGTCCGCTTTTTTATAAACCTTCCAGAGCCTTTCGATATCCTCTTGTAGAAGGCGGCTTAAGAAAGTTGTAAATGGTAAACCTTGGGCTTCAGCCAACAGTTTGATACGAGCAATAAGGTCCGCGCTTAGGCGCATGTTAACTTGCTTTGAAGTGACTACTGGAATATCTGAACGTCCCTCAGCTTTTTCAGTGATTGCTTCGATTTGAGATTTGGTGAGCAATTCAAGCTTGCTTTTTTTGCGTTTCATTTCTTCCTTCTCCTATAAGCGTTAATCACGCCGAGCACTTCTAAAAATTCACCTTCAAACAACCAGATGACTCGGAAAGTTTTCAAGGGCTCTCCCAAATTAACATCCGCCACAAAGTATTCAATTCCATCCGTCGCTGAATCCATGGGAAAGGTACCTCCATCAAGAGCCGCCACAAGCTGCAAGATGATTTCATCATTCATGTAATCGCCATGCTTAATAAGGTAGTGGCGACCGATTAGAACCGAACTGATTTTATTGCCGTTAACCACAATTTCTAGTGAATAATGTTTTGGTTTATTAGGCACGGCACCCACCTTTAAATGCTATACATTATATGTAACTATCTGCTTATTAATACTATAACAAGCAAGGTGATTTGTATAGCATTTAATCGAAAAAGCCGAGTTTTTTATAATCTGTTTTTCTTCAGCTCTTACTGGGCAACGGGCTTCACTAGGCTTGAACGATAGCGCAAAAGTCTCCTAGAAAATAAAAAAGCTGCGATCAAAAGATCCTGCAGCTTTTGCAAAAGCAAGTTCAGAAGGCAGGGGTTATGAAGCACTAACAACTGAAAGCAAATCGTTTAGAACTATTTCATATGGTAATTTTCCATCGACTGTAACTCTCATGTGAGGAGAGTCTGCTTTTGTAAGATTGATTTGCTGGGATCCAGAAATGTTGGGCCACTTGTAATTAGGCCCCGCGATCTCTACTTTTAAAATCGCCGTTGAAGATGTTTTATGAGATAGTTGCGAAGGATTAACGTTAGGTCTATCAACCGGACGAGCACTGGAAGGAATAATAAAAACGAAAGGCTGATCGGGCGACTCTTCATTTGATTTGTGAATGAAAATAACTCCGCTTGACCAGTATGGTGGATGATATTCCCAAAATTGATCACATTCATCTTGAGAGATTGCTCCCCTGAGACAAATACCAAACGGACTAGCTCCTGTTTTATGCCAGTTCGCCCTCTGAGGCAGTTTCAGTGGATTTTTGATGGCGTCATTAAGCGATTCTAAAAAGATAAATTCTAAATAATTCTCCTCAAACATGATCGAACGATTGGCTGTGCCTTGTCCTGAATGGCGATTTCCAGAATTTAATTTAAATCCGGCGTTATCTGTATTTTTGATTTCGTCAGCTAAAGCTGGTTCGCAGAAACAGAATATATGATCTAGGATAAAGTTAGACATTAGTAAAATCTAACGGAATGACTCGCTATGGTCATCAATTAAATCCTCCTGTGAAATGGTATTATTTTAAACTGAGCCTTTAGCTCAAGTTTAAAAACAATCCATCGAAAGCGATCTCTGACAAAAATGCTCGCAATCTCTTTATCTGAAACAAATGAAATTGGCGAAAAAAAATAGATTAGAAACATAAATATAATTTTTTTAAGATTTCATCTACTACTTGAGGCAGGAGTCCCCATTTCTTAGGACTTCGCTGCAGTATTTTTCATCTAAAGCAACTTCGTGTAAACGGCTTTGGCTTCCCAGCTCGGATTTCCATTGGGGTCGTAATATTGAATATCTTCGACCAATTTTTCATTGGCATCAAAAAAGGTTTTGCCTTTATAGATGTATTCTTCTTTGAATTGAATGTTGTGAACGATTCCATCCATCACAATATCATTGCCATCCCAGTATTCAGCTTCAGTGGATTTATAGCTGGGTAAATCGTCCACAATTCTTTGCTTGCCATCAAGGATCATCCTTTTCTCAAAGACCACTCCTTGGCCATAATCATAACTAAAATCCAACTGCAGACATTGAGTTTGCACCAAGGTTAAAATCACGACCTGGTCATTGCTATCGACGGTCTTATATTTTCCGCTGTAATCGAGACATGCGAAGCTTCGCGCCCCACAACATACTAAAAATAAAACGATAAAATATTTCATAACATCCCCCTCATCTTTTGGTTTCGATACAATTACAATTTATTCAGATGAGGAAATCAACTTTTTCCTGCTCTTGCGAGTGCGATGATTTGAATAGTTACGAACAGTACATATTTGAATGAGTTTGTTTTGACCGCCAATTCAATCCATCTGCGTAATAGTGTTAATTTGGAAATAAACTTCTTAGAAGAACGTTGTGTCGTTTCATCTACCTTGTAAGCCCCATTCCTTGAAGATAGCCGGTATAAATGTTGACTTTATTTAAAAATAATGTCAACATTTATACCATTATGACAAAACTACCAAAAGCCCTTCAGAAAGGGCCATTTACGTATAAGCAAGCCTTGACCTCTGGACTCAACTTGAGAACGGTCAGACAACTTGTAGCCGACGGACAATGCTACACAGTCGCCAAGGGCGTTTATATGCCTACGAGCGTTGAATATAATGAAGTAAATCAATTTAAGGCGGCGACCCTTGTTGTGGGAAAGCCTTCGGCAATTTGCTTAGTCTCCGCGCTATCAGTATACGGACTAACCGATGTCATTCCACGCAAAACGTGGATCACAGTACCTGCAACAAAACGAACTCAAATTTCAAGTCTTAAGGTTTTGCGCCAGATCGATCCCCAATGGAACATCGGGATTGAAAAAAAAGATGGCTATATGATCACGTCCATTGAGCGCACCCTCGTTGAATCATTCTGCTACAAAAATATGATTGGCAGCAACACCCCTATCGAAGCTCTGCGAGAAGGCGTCAGACAAAAATTAACGACTCCCTCTAAAGTGTTGGATATGGCAAAAAAAATGGGAGTCGTTCATCGCATACTCCCGTACTTAGAGGCGATGGCATGAGCAAGAAGATTTCTCCCGAAAAAATCCAACTGGAACTCAGCAAACTTGCCAAAGCTGCAAAGACTCTTTCAGTGAATGACCTTCGTATGATTTTGGCCTTGGAGCGTGTGGTCGCCCGTGTAGAAAATCACAAAAAACTCTCAAAGCATTTTGTTTTCAAGGGGGGATTTGTTTTACTTAAAACCGTCAATTCAGATCGCTTTACTCGTGATGTAGATGCTCTTGCCATAGGCCTTTCTCGTAAACAAGTTCCCGGTCTTTTGGAAGATGCTTTGTCTCAAAATCTGCAGGATGGACTTTGGTTCGGCGACGTCAAGACCAGCGACCTCGTAAATCAAGGACCCTATGGAGGCTACGCTTTCAACGCAGCTTTCACTATTGGCAAAGCTCCATCGGTTAAAGATCCAAAAATAAAAAAGTTCTCCCGAATTCGTATTGACGTGGGATTTGGTGATGCTCTGGATTCGGTACCAGATAAGCAATCCATGCCGTCTATACTTGCAAGCGAAGATCCTGTCACTTGGTCGGTCTATCCATTTGAGTTTATCTTTGCCGAAAAAATGGAAGCCTTGTTTTCTCGTGGCAGTAATAACTCCAGATCAAAAGACATCTATGATATGCAGCTCATCTTTGGAAAAATCAAAAATAAAAAATTGCTCCGCAAGGCTATCCAAAAAACTTTCGAAAACCGTAAGACTCTGATCCCTGAATCCTTCTTGGCAACCGCTCAAGAGTTTGAATTGGCCGTTTTAAAAAAGGCCTGGGGTTCAGTTGAGCTATCAACTGGCTCAGTATCTTTCGATGACGTTTGGGGAAAATTTTTGATTGTCTTGCGTTCTTTGGAGCCTTAAAAGGCTCGCAATTAGAGTGCCTTACAAATTTGTTCGCAAAAATCGAGTAAAAATAAAAAAGCTGCGACCAATAGGCTCCGCTGCTTTTGCAAAATCAAGTTCAGAACTCTGGAAATTCTATCCTATGTTACTAGACTTTGCCTTGCGACCGATCAGTAGGTAAAGAATGGCTCCAAAAAAGTTTAAGATAAATATTATGCCTATCCAAATAAATTTATTTTTATTAGTGCTTTTTGCTGCGTGAATAATTGTTATTATGGGTAATATTATTGAACAAAACAAAACCACCGCTAATATTAGCAAATGAGGCAGACTGAATTCACCCATCTTTTATACTCCAATTTTAAAAAATACTTTTTTCTTTATTTAAAATTGTTTCATGAATTCGTCAGAGTTGTAAAGTCCATAATCCAACCCATCTACGTAATGGCGTTAATTGAAGTAAAGCCTTTTTCTGAAATTTACCAACGCCGCCGAGAATCGGTCTCAAACTAAAATGCTCACAACCCTGCCCAGATCAGCAAGGATTTACTTTGTACAGCAGTTACAAAAATCACCTAGAAAATAAAAACGCTGCGATCAAACGATTCCGCAGCTTTTATAATTTCTAATTCAGAATGATGTGTTTTAGCTCACCGATCAAAACAGATTTTTTAGTGCAATCTTTTGTCCACGAATAGTCAGATACGAATCTGTCGTCGAATTTTTAAGGATATGATCGATTCCGACGGGCTTTAAAAGCTTTTCTAGTTCTGGCTCAAATTTTATGGAAATTCCCTCTACAAAAATTGCTTAGTTGAATTTACTTTCTTGATTGTCTTACGTCGATAATGTTCAATTGATGACCAGAGGTGTTAGAATGACTGAATATCAAATAAATAAATCGAATTTGAAAGCCCGGATCACTCGCCAAATTTGGTTATTTGGTGCCTTGGCCGGAATCAATATTTTCTTATTCATGGGATTTGCAATGGTGGTTTTTGGTGAGATTCACAAGCCCCTAAATATTCTAAGCCTAGGCCTTGCCATTTTGACAGTCATTAACTTTGTAAGAAATAGATCTGTGCTGATAGGATCAAAGATTCTTTCAGAAGAAGAAAAATTAGATCGGATGGAGCGGAGCTATCATTGGCTCTCACGTGGCAAATGGATCTTAGTTGGTTTGGTTCCATTTTTTTTATTTGGCGGCACTTTTTTTAAGAACAAATCTGAAATATTTTCGGAGAGAAGTTTTCTGGGAAACCGCCAGTTGGTTGGCAAGTGTCAGGGGGAAAAGCTTAAGTCCATAGAAATTCGCTTTTCGCAAGATCAGGGACAGAGCAATTCCACTAAAATGAAATACGAAGATCAAACTCTTTTTGTGAGAAATGACTTATTTTTAGGAAACAGCGATATCGACTTTATAGAAGATGTTGTTGACATTTATGGCGGTCCCAAAATCAAGTTTCATTTGAATTCTCAAGGCACGGTTAAGCTGTCTCGAGGGATGAAGGAAAGCTACGGTCGAAATGTTGTCGTTTTAGTTGACGGCTCAATACACGCAGCACCTCACATCAATGACCAAATCAATGATGGCAAAATGCAAGTCCGTCTGGTCAAAGAAATAAGTAAAAATGGTCAAATTTTTGGCTTTTCAACTTCGGATCTTTGCACTTCTCAATAGCCAGATTTCTAAGCCGTTCGAAAATCATTGTTCTCTGGCCGGCCGTGATCATTTGAATGAGCTTTTTGATTCAGCAAAAATATTTCTGATAACTTAGAGTTTTGGTGCCCGCGAAATCGAGCGCTACTACTACCGATAACAAGGGATTTTAATCAGCTTTGATTTTACGTTAAGTTATCTTCATTCTTGTCACAACAGGATAAGAGTCCCCTTCTGATATCAAATCTCCATCTTTTCCGAAATACAATGAACTAAGTCGTCATAAGTACCGCTAAAATCAGGGCAAGCTTGGGCCGTTGCTGATAATCAGACAAACAATAGCGCAAATGACAGAAAAAGTGTTTTCATATTTTAAACTCTATTCATTTTTTATTGCATCGTCGTCTCGTAAATACCATTATGATGCAATAAAAAATGATCTGACTGAACGTTGTGTTAAAACCAAATCTTTCTGCGAGATGGCGTTAATTAATATTTAAGCTGATCTTTCTTTTTGCGCTTTATATAAATCATAAGTTGCTTGCAAGTTCATCCATAACTTTGCTGAAGTGCCAAGTACTTCTGACAAGTCCAATGCCGTCGCGGCAGTCACTCCGCGTTTACCTTTAATAAATTCATTTAATTTAGCCTTAGTCCAGCCAATTTTCTCAGCGAATGCCGCTTGCTTTGTGCCGCTTGGCTCTAGAAATTCTTCTAATAGAATTTCGCCAGGGTGAAAAGGATTTACAGGTTGCTTATGTTTTCTCATTTCATACCTCATTATTTATGATAATATAAAATTTAAGGCGATACAAGATCCATGCGGAACGTATTGATCATCCGTCTCAAGCTTATCCATCTTTGAATTATTTGTATTACAAAGCAAGTTGCCCAATTTGATTGGATTCAAAAACATTCTGTCCAGGACGTACATCAAAAACTCGATTGCGCATGGCTATTGCGACTGAACTTGCCTTAATAGCTCGATATTTTTTAAGAGGACCTAACAACAGCGGATTTAAATACGGGCTGAGCACCTGAGCAACCTTTTCGCCAGGTCGAGATTCAGTGCGCTCTCCAAGAAGCAACGAGGGTCTGAAAATATCAATTGCAGGAATTTTTAAACGACGAATTTCTGCTTCAACCTGCCCCTTGACCTGATTATAAAATATTTTAGAATTTGCATCTGCCCCCAATGCAGAGATTAACATGAATTTTGCTGCACCATTTTTTTCAGCCAACTGAGCAAACTGTAAAACATATTCGTAATCCACCAAACGAAATGCTGCCGGACTGCCCGCAACTTTGATCGTGGTTCCTAAACAACAAATATAAACCTGCGCCTGAATTGACAACGAAGACAACTGAGCGAAATCAACTACCTCATTCACAGTTTTCGCCAATGACGTCGACAATGGTTTTCTAGAAATAGCGTGGATAGATTCTACATTTTCATCTTGCGATAGCAATTGGTGAAGTTCATGCCCAACCAAACCACTGGCACCGATAATACAGACACTGATCTTCGAACCCATAAACACCTCTTATTTAAACCTTAGCTTAAATACCAAAACAATCCATCACTAGTAACTTAGAAAATATTATTTTCAGATCACTGATTATGATAAACATTTAAAAGTAAATCAGCCAATTACTTTGTTTCTAAATTGAAATAAAATTATAAAACTTAATAAACTCATGAGTGCCGCGAAAAAATAGGGCGCTCCCAAGGCTACATGCGAAAATAATTGCGTTGAAATGATCGGGTTCATTATGGCTGACAAACTGGACAACCCAACCAAGGACCCTTGCAGTTCGCCTTGCTCATTCGACGGAGTTTTTTTACTGAGCAAAGACTGAAGCGCAGGAGGTGCCACCCAAAACATAAACGATAGAACTAATACCGCATACATCATCCAACCTTCTGTCGCTAAACCGTATAAAAAATAACAAACGGCTTGCCCGATGGCACTGTAAAGAACTGTTTTATACTCGCCCAGTTTTGGAATAATAATACGGGTCAACCCACCTTGTGCAATAGCTGAGAGCAAACCAACCAATGCCAATGACAAACCCACCTGCGCGGGAGTCCATCCAAAACGAGTTTCCGTATACAAAGTCCAAATCGATGGATGAGTTTGCCCTGCCATTTGAAATAAAAAATAAATCAACATCATCAAAAAAATAGAACGATTGGAAAATATTTTTCTTAACGCGTAAAACGGATTGATTCTTGATATCGAAAATTTACGACGCAGTTCTGGCGATAAGGATTCAGGTAAAACAAAAAGTCCGAACAGAAAATTCAAAAAATTCATTCCGGCCGCAACCAAAAATGGATACTGAGGTCCCGCATGCCCAATCAATCCACCCAATGCAGGTCCAATAATAAACCCCAAACCAAATGCGGCCCCAATCATACCAAAGTTTTGCGAACGATTTTTATCATCACTGATGTCAGCAATATAGGCCATCGCCACAGTCATACTGGCTCCGGTCAAACCGGCAACAACCCGACCGATAAATAAAATTGGCAGGCTTGGCGCATAGGCCATCAATACATAATCTATTGCCGCCACCAACAAAGACACCAACAATATAGACCGTCGCCCAAACATATCCGACAGCACACCCAATAAAGGTGAAGCCAAAAACTGCATCGCTGCATAAGTAGAAATAAAAAAACCAAAATACTGCGACACCAAATTCGCATCCGTGGTAAATCGCCGCATAATATCTGGCAAGGTTGGAATTATTAAACCAATACCAATCATATCGAGCGTGATAGTGATAAATATAAAAACCATACTGGCTTTGCGAAAATTAATTTTTGCCATACAATCCCTTTTCAATTCTATTTCTTTTTCAACTCAAACAATGGGCTTTGCAACTGCAAGACCTGCCAAGCAAAATATTCAGCCAGCCAATGAAATGTTTTTTCACAGAAAAAAATGACGTGGGTCAAATCGCGAACATACCACCACTTGCGAAAATTATTTTGTGGATAAAAATTTGTCATACCAAGCAGCACTCCACCTGAATTCAAATACTGATCTATTTTCTGCAGTTCAGCCAAAGGATCCGTCATGTGCTCGACAACCTCTGTACAGGTAATCAAATCGTATTTTCGTTGCGGCAACTGTGGGCTGTAGACCGGATCATAAATATCTATCTGCAAATTCATTTTTTGCTGAAACAACTGTGACAACACTGGCACCGGACCAGCCCCCCAGTCTAAAACCAAAAAATCGGAATTTTGCAATCCATGCTTTTTATCAATCAATTCATTGGTCGCACTCAAAATAGGCATAAATGTTTGAACATACCCTGGGTCATCAATACTATTTCGATGATGATCATATCGGGTTTTCTGCTCTGAATAATTTAAAAAATACTGAGGGTCTTTAAATATCAATTCACACTGCTGACAACGCCAAAGCACACCTGAAAAGGCCAGAGAGCCGATGACTTCGGATTCCTCTGCAGACAAGGGAATTTCATGTACTGAATGAGTTTGACACAATATGCATTTCACAGATCTCAGTGTTCAAAAACTGGCAGCAATTGTCATTTAAATATTGATGATTGACCATCTTTTCAGAATAAGGTGTTCTAATCTGGTTACCAAAATTATTTACGAGGTCGATATTATGTCTGATAATTCAAAAGTGGGCACACAAGCCACACCACAAGCCAAAGTTACTATTTACTCTAAAGACCCTTGTCCTTATTGCGTCAATGCCAAACGCATGTTGCACAACAAAGGAATTGAATACTCCCTCATTGATCTCACTGACAAACCAGACGAGATGCAAGCAATCAAAGACAAAACCGGCTGGAGAACTGTTCCAATTATTTTAATTGGTGAAAAACTAATCGGTGGTTATTCGGATATGAAAGCACTGGAAGACGAAGGCAAATTAGACGCTCTTTTATTTCCAAAGTGATTCACTGTTTTCGAATTCAAATTTAATATCCAAAAAAGATCTCAAAATTAAAAATGAAGATGGTTATTTTTTTACCGTATTCAAAAATAATATTTTTGCGATAATTTAAAAAAGTCTTTAGCAATATCAATCGGGGGATGATTTTGAAAACTAAGAATGAAACTTTATCTGAATCACAATGGCAATCGTTGTTTAACTATCCACACCCTTCTCCGGAAACTAGGGTTAGTTATTTAAACTCTGGTTCGATGTCGCTTTCACCAACCAGTGTGATAAATAAAATCCAAAACCTACGCAATGAATACGAACAAAATCCAACCAATGGTTTGTTCCTGGCTTGGCCACGCATGTGGCAAGTACAAAAAGATCTAGCTCAGTTTTTCAAAAGCCCGGCACAAAATCTATTCATGCGCACTAATGTTACCTATGTCATGAATGATTTTCTCATGGCCCTGCAATTACCAGCAGGTTCAGAAATTTTGACTTCTGATTTAGAGTACGGAGCCATCGTTAAGATCTGTGAATACAAAGCTAAAATTCAAAACCATAGCTTTCGTATGTTTTCTTTTTACGACAAGGGTACACCCGCAGACCAAGTCAGCGAAGACACTCTGCTTGAGCGATTGGAAAGATCTCTGTCGCCAAAAACAAAATTAGTCATGCTTTCGCACGTGATGACTGGCTGCGGATTACGAATCCCGATTGAAAAAATCGCCAAATTACTGAGACAAAAAAATATTTTCTTTGCCGTCGATGGCGCTCACGGACCTGGTTCCAATGATTTATCTTTTGAAAACACTGCTGTTGATTTCTATGGCAGCAATTTGCACAAATGGATCATGGGACCTAAAGGCACTGGATTTGGTTATGTAGCCCCGCACATGCGCGAACACCTGCAACCGCAATTTGCCGGCTGGACCACGGGCGAACCACCTGATCATTTAAAAATATTTGGCGAGGGTGATCAGTGGACTTCACGCTGGATGATTAACAGCACTCATCAGTTTGCGGATTTTTATGCAGTCAGTGATGCCCTTAATTTTTGGCAAGAAACAGGACGCGAACAGATTTTCAAAAGACAACAACATCTTGGTCAATATGCCGCTCACAAAATCGAAGAAAAAACTGGCTGGAAATGTCTCAGCCTTTTTAAACCTGAAATTCGCGGGCCACTGATGGCTTTTGCATTACCAGAGAAAATTACCAATCTTGGTTTTCCATTTTTATTTCATTTACAAAAGGAACATCGTTTGGTGGTTTCTATGGTTGTATTGCAGGGCTCGTGGTGTTTACGAGTTTCACCAAATGTTTACAACACTGAAAATGAAATCGATCAGGCCGCAAAAATTTTGGCTTCATTCGCGTAAGTCAGTTTTTGGCAACATTTCCACAGGGATTGAAAAGAATTTTTCAATCCCCTCTTCAACCTCTTGCAGGTTTTTCGCTTTATTCACTACTGAAATCAAAGACTGGCCAAACAACAACCACACACTGGTGGTTCGCACATAAAATCGAATTTTTCTCAAAGCCAAATTTTCGCCAAAATAATGACGAGACAAACGCAACAACCGCAACAGACAGCGACCGTATTCGGCCCCTTCTTCTTCGCGAGTCTGTGGAGCTCTTCGATGTTCACCAGCAACCACTCCCAATTGTTTTTCAGCTGCCATCTCAGGCGCTTGAAAACCCCAACGCTCGCCACATTGCCACATCAACCACGGTCTAGCTGCCAAAGCCCTCCCCGCCATCACCATATCGCATTTTGTTTGCGCCAACATGTTATCAACATCTTCAGCGGTTTGAATATCACCATTACCAATGATCGGCGCGGTCACACACTCACGCAATCTACGAATCTGTTCCCAATCTGCAAAACCACGTCTTTTTTGCGCAGCAGTGCGCGGATGCAATGTCACCCATGACGCCCCAGCATCAAACAAACCTTGTACAAATTTTTGTAAATAAATGAAATCTGACTGAGTTCCGGCTCTCAATTTGACCGACACTGGAACTGTCGCGCCCTCAACAGTCATGCGCACAACCTGAGCAGCATAATCAGCATCACCCATCAACGCCACACCATAATTGTGACGTAATGCTTTTTGCACAGGACATCCCATGTTGATATCTATACCCTCAGCACCCCATTGAACTAATTTGGCAACACTGGCTTGTATGTACTCTTTTTCATTGCCTAAAATTTGCGGCACCAACTCGCTTTCAAGTTCGGAACGCATGGCCTCTGGGGTTGTTGTCAAATCTTCACCAGGAATTCGGCGTGAGTTCAACATCTCAGTTGGCCAAATTGTTTTTGCACCAACCGGCATATAATCGCGAATCACTAAGCGCAAAGCAACATGAGTCAAGCCCACCATGGGCGCCAAGGTCAGTGGAAAATTAATTTTATCAGATAGAATCACCCGTCGAGCTTGCAACATAGAGACATGCTTTACCTAAGAGCTCATGCTTTGACAAGAGTCTTGCTCTACCGAACTGTCATTTAAATTTATTTCTGAGTGTTGATTATTTTTTATTATTCAAAATGACTGATTTAATTTTTTTATTGTGCTGTTCAAAGGTCAACTCTTTATGTTCGATCACTTCACGAATTTTAGAAGAAACACCCTTGATTCGATCCAATGCCTTTACCAGCTTGTCATAACTATCTTGATCTATTTTTACTGATTTCTTTTCAAGCAAACTCAAGGCGCCAATGGCAATGGTCAAGGGATTGTTAATCTCATGACAGCAGGTCGTTACCATGGCGCGAATAGCCTCAATTTCCTTACTTTTCATAATTTCAACATGCAAATCTATTGTACTTAAATGAGCGTGAATTCTAGCAACAGCAACATCTAGATTGACTGGTTTTATCAAATAATCATTAGCCCCAGCCTCAAAAACTTTAACCATATCCACACTGTCTTTAACAACTGTAACCATCATGACTACCAATTGATTTTTAGAATACTTCTTTCTAAGCTCAGTTAAAAAAGAAAAACCATCGACCTTGGGCATAACCATATCTAACAACACACATTCAATACTCTGACTTTCAATTAAACTCAGAGCATTTTCAGTACTCGGCAACACAGAGACAGAAAAACCACGTTTTTCCAAACGCTGAGCCAAAGCGACAGAACTCACATAATCATCATCAATCACCAAAACTCTTCTGTTTTCAATCTGCTTTGGCATCGAAAGTTCCCTCTACATATAATACCAGTTCCTTGTTCAGACTATCGAGTTTGGGCAACAATTGGCTCATTTTCACATTTGCCAATTCAAAATCATCTTTATTACCGCAGTCTTCGATCTCGCTTAATTCTGAAAATATATCGACCACGAAAAAATGCGAGACACTCCCTTTCAGACTGTGAGCCGCCGCCACCAATTCTTTTGAATTTTTTTGCTCCAATGCCTGATTAATATTTTGCAGAAACTGCGGATAAAGAGCCAAATATCTGGACATAACCTCAAGTAATATTTCTTGATCATCTGCAAAATGTTTCAGTAAATTTTTAAGATCAATATTTTTTTGCTCCACAAAACTCCCTTAATAACTACTAGGCGGTAAAGAATATTATTACCTGTATTAAGACTTCATATCGAGTTTTTGTTTGAAATAGTAAATATATTTTGTTTATATCGACGTGCGTCTGGCTTATCTCATAGAACTTATCTAAAAAATAAGCCTCGAAGAGGACTCATTGAACTAGACTTTCAATGAGCTACGAAGAGTTAAATCATTTTGAAGCTAAGCGTTGTCGACATAAAAACAGATCTATTGCGGAAACTGTCGACGCCCCACTGGCAAACCGTGATCAAGCGATCTAATAAGGACTCAATCAAAATAACGCATTCAGACTGAACACTCAGTTGTATGCGAAAAATGTTTTCAGCTTTGACCCTCTACCCTAAGATATGCCGATGGATTTACTGAATAAAAAAGTTGGCATCTTAGGCGGTGGGCAGCTTTCAAGAATGCTCGCTCAGGCTGCTCAAAAAATGGGTCTTCAGTGTCATATCTTCTGTAATTCAGCAGATGAACCAGCAGCTCAGGTCACAGCTTTTTGCCATATTCTTCCTAAAGATCTAACCCACAAAAAGGCTGACACCAAACAATTCATGGATTGGATTCACGCCCAAGTTCCAGATCTTTCAATTTTGACTTTTGAATCTGAATTTTTTAATTTTTCACAAACTGATATCAAAACACCGTTTTATATTTTCCCTAAAATTAAAACCATGCATCAACTGCAATTTCGTACGACTCAAAAAACGCTTTTGCTTGAAAACAAAATACCGACAGCTCCTTTTTTTATTATTCACAACACAGCAGAGCTAAACCAGACCATCACTGAATTTAAAATAAATCAAAATCCACTGGTTCTAAAAACCGCCTTTGGTGGCTATGACGGATATGGAACTTTTTTTCTTAAAAATCAAGACAGCTGCGAGCAAGTGCTGAACAAAGCCAGCAACTATTTAAACGAATCCGACCAGCACTGCCTGATCGCAGAGCCAATGATTTCTTTTCATCAAGAACAAGCCCTGATCGCCATTCGTAATAAAAACTCTGAAACAGTTTTTTTTCCACTGGTCACCACCAAACAATTGCATGGACGATGTGATTGGGTGCATGGCCCAAGCTCTCATCCCAAGCTTGAAGCCTTAGAAAAAAAAATACGCTTGTTTTTAGAAAAAATAGATTACGTCGGGGCCATCGGAATTGAGCTCTTTGATTGCACCATCAATAACAAACGCGAGCTGTGGGTGAATGAACTGGCCCCACGAGTACACAACAGTGGACATTATTCGCAAGACGCTCTCAATATAGATCAGTTCACAGCACACTGGCTGGCAGGCCTTGGTATGACAATGCCAACGATCATGGCCAATTCAAAACAGTTTGCGATGATGAATTTAATTGGCGAAAGCAACTCTGCAATCCAATCACCGGAAAATATTCATACCTCTATATCCACAGGACATTTGCATCTTTATGCAAAAAAAGAAAATCGCCCAGGACGCAAGATGGGTCATTTGAACCTAACCGTTGGCGAAAAAAAAATATCCAGTAAAAAAAATCAAACTATTCCCTTATTGATTCAAGAAGGAATTAAAATACGCAGGAGATTTCGTTTATGAAAGTAGCCATCATTATGGGTAGCGAATCTGATTTTCCAGTTTTAAAAATGGCAGTCCAAGTTTTAAAAGATTTTAAGATCACTCATCATGTCGAAATCGTTTCAGCTCACCGCACACCTGAGAAAATGTTTAGTTTCGCAAAAAGCGCCAAAAAAGATGGCTACAATGTTATCATAGCTGGAGCCGGCGGAGCCGCACATCTCCCAGGAATGGTAGCAAGTCTAACAACCCTACCAGTGATCGGCGTGCCCATTCAGATCGGCACACTCAAAGGTCTTGATGCCTTGTTGAGTATTGCACAAATGCCCAAAGGCATTCCTGTTGCGACTGTTGCCGTGGATAATGCGACCAATGCGGGTTTGCTTGCCGTTCGTATTTTAGCAGCAAGCAGTGACAGCAAAGAAAGCATTCGATTAGAAAAAAAACTTGTTCAGTTTCAAAATTCACAAAAAACAAAAGTCTCAAAACAAATGAGCTCTTTAAAGAAAAAATTGAAATAATAAATTCGCGGCACATTTAAAATTAATAGACCACAGTTATCTTTAATTCTAACTATGGATATTTATCCAAGCCGTAACTAATTATTTATCACGCAGCTCTTTACGTAAAATCTTGCCCACATTTGATTTCGGCAATTCTGTTCTAAACTCGACTTGTTTAGGAACTTTGTAAGCTGTCAGATTTTCTTTGCAGTGCTGAATAATTTCTTGCGAGGTCAGCGATTCATCTTTTTTCACAATAAATATTTTAACAATTTCACCGGATTTTTCGTCTGGTATACCGATCGCTGCACACTCAAAAACTTTCGGGTGCATACTAACCACATCTTCGACTTCGTTTGGATAAACATTAAATCCAGAAACCAAAATCATATCTTTTTTACGATCTACGATTTTAACAAAACCATCTGGAGTCATATATCCAACATCACCTGTTTTAAAAAAACCATCATAAGAAAAAACTTTGGCAGTTTCTTCTGGTCGATTCCAATAACCCTTCATTACCTGCGGACCTTTGATACAAATTTCACCGATGTTACCGATATCAACAGTTTTTTCATTATCATCTTTGATGGTTACGCTGGTGGAACAAATCGGCAAACCGATAAAACCATTGTACTCTTTTAAATTCATCGGATTCATACAGGCGGCAGGCGAGGTCTCCGTCAATCCATATGCTTCCACCAATGTCACACCAGTAATCTGTTTCCATTTTTCAGCAACAGCCTTCTGCACAGCCATGCCTCCACCCAAGGTCAATTTCAAATGAGAAAAATCTACAGAACGAAAATCAGGATGGTTGGTCAAGGCATTAAACAATGTGTTTACACCAGTGATCGCCGTAAATTTAAATTTTTTCATATCATTGATGAATGATTTAAAATCACGAGGATTGGTGATCAATACGTTCAAAGCACCGATCGACATAAACACAAAACAATTCGCGGTTAAAGAAAAAATATGATACAGCGGTAATGCCGTAATAATAATTTGATCTTTCCCACCTGTCGCTGGCGAAATCCAAGATTTGGCCTGATTGATATTGGCGACAATATTTCCATGAGTCAGTTCCGCCCCCTTAGCCACACCGGTCGTGCCACCAGTGTATTGCAAAAATGCGTTGTCATCTTGGTCTAACTGCGGACGTTTATATTTACCCGCATCACCCTGAGCAATAGCCTCGAGCAAAGAAATAGACCCAGGAATTTCCCACTGCGGAACCATTTTTTTTACTTTATGAATAACGAAATTCACTAATAACGATTTCGGGAAACCCAACATATCACCAATTTTAGTTGTCAACACAAAACGCACATTTGTTCTTGGCAATACATCTTGCAAAGTTCGACAAGCATTTTCAAAGATAACAATCACACTGGCCCCAGAATCTTTTAACTGGTGCTCAAGCTCTCGTGGGGTGTACAGCGGGTTGACATTCACTGCCACCATTCCTGCTCTCAAAATTCCCAGCAAGGCAATTGGATATTGTAAGATATTCGGCAACATGATTGCCACTCGATCACCCTTTTTTAACCCCAATTGATTCTGTAAATATGAAGCAAATTTTTTACTTAAAGCTTCCGTTTCTGCAAAGGTCAGAGATTTTCCCATACAGTACCAAGCTTGCGATGGACCGAATTTCTTAAAATTTTCTTCAAGCACATCATTTAAAGAAGGATAACGACCAATAAGCTCATCGACATCAGTTGGAACATTGTCTTGATAATTTTTAAGCCAAATACGATCCATTACCTACCCCTATTGTTTGCATTATTCTTGATCATTAGATTGAACATGACTTTTACAAACCTGTCATCAATAAGAAATGAATTTTTCGACGAGTCTAAATTTAAAAGCTTATGCAAAATTTATTTAAACAATTTAGCCACACCCGAATATTAAGATTTACTTTACAAGTTTGACTTGAAACTTTTTGCCTTTGATTTTACCAGTGCGCAGTTTTTCCAGCGCTTGATTTACAACGGCAGAACTGACAGCGACATAACAATTGTGATCACTGAGTTCAATTTGACCTATTTCAGCACCCTTCAAACCACCTGGATCCGCAGTCAAAGCTCCTAAAATATCTCCAGGACGAAGTTTATCTTTTCTGCCGCCAGAGATTGATAAAGTTTGCATTGCAGACACTTGATATGAAAAACCAAGGCCGTGTTGATTTTTAAAACCCAAAGTTTTCAATTCAATTCTTTGTCCAGTGTACTGTTCAAACTCGCCGATCTTCAGAGGCTCAGTCAGCCCGACCAAAGAAACTGCAGTTCCCTTGCGACCTGCTCGACCCGTGCGACCAATGCGATGAACATAAATTTGTGCTTGTGCTGGCAAATCAAAATTTATGACCAGATCTAAATTTTCGATATCAAGCCCTCGCCCTGCCACATCCGTAGCGACTAGGATTCGATAGCTGCCATTACGAAACAATGATAACACTCGCTCGCGATCTCGTTGTTCAAGATCACCATGCAAAGCCGCGCTGCTGACTTTATTTTTTGCTAACACCTCTCCGATCTCTGCCACTTTGACTTTTTCATTACAAAAAATCACTGTGGAATCCGACGGGTGTTGTTGCAGGACTCGCATCAAGATATTGATTTTATCTTCGTTTTTGCACGAATACATAATCTGTTCGATATCGGGCTTGGACTCTTCACTGGCTGCTATTTGAATATGCTGAGGATTTTTTTGATAACGCTTGCTCAGTTTTTGAATGGAGTCTGGAAAGGTCGCAGAAAAAAGCATTGTCTGCCTATCACGAGGCACATCATCCATAATAAATTTAATCTGCTCTTCAAAGCCCATCTCAAGCATTTTATCAGCTTCGTCTAAGACAACAATCTCAACCTGTTTGACCTGTGCATAACCACGATCCAACAGATCTAACAAGCGCCCAGGTGTTGCAACAATCACGTGTGCACCTTGCTCTAAACTCTCGCGCTGTGCTCGCATTGGCTGTCCACCGGTGAGTTGCGCAACCTGAAAGCCATTCAATCGACGTCCCCACTTGCGCAAATCTCTGACCACCTGATCAGCCAATTCTCGAGTAGGACACAAAACAATGGCCTGAACAAAACGTGAGGAAATTTTTATTTTTTGCAAAATTAGCAAAGAAAATGCCAAGGTCTTACCACTGCCAGTTGGCGATTCACCAATCAGATCTTTGCCAGACAATACAACAGGCAATGCCTGCTCCTGGATCGGAGTCATTTGTTTAAATTCAAGTTCTTCTAAAACAGTCAGGAGCTCGGGCGAAAGAGAAAGATTTTGAAAACTTTTAGAATCTATCGTCATTAGCACTCAGATTTTTCAGGAGCTGCACTCAATACATCCTGTGACAAATAATTTGCAGCAAAGAAAACTACTCCAGTAAAAAACAAATCACCAAGAATCTGCTGAGTTAAAAAAGGCAACGCGGCCACATAACACATCAACAAACCAGATGCTGTCTTAGGATATATACTCATCTCAAACCAAACACCAAAATTAGTTACAACGAAAAAAAACAGGCTGGAAGCCACTGCTAAACTTGGTAAACGCAACCATTTGAAAGCAGACTTGGTCGAACTATTTTTTTGCCAGACTGATGATTGCGACAGGATTTGTGAAAATAAACTGATTAAAATAATTGAAGAGTAAACATAGGCCATGGTCTCATGAGAGTCTAAAACCAAATCACTGATTAACAAAGCCAACAGCGGAGTCACTACTGATAAAATCGTCTGCCAAAATGGTTTTTGTTTTAAAAATACACGAGACAACCCTGCACCAGAAAAAATAGAAACAGCTAACAATCCAGTTACATTTGCCGGATGTGGCATCCAACGAGTCAACACAACAAAAAGAACCAAAGAAATCACCGACAAAGAAAGTGAAAGAGCAGCCTTGGGATCATTGATAGTTTTTTTTGCAAAAAAGTTTTTATTTGGTAACATGAAATCTCCTCGATGAATGTAATCTGACTGCTTCAGAGCGAAATGTCAAATTCTGAGCATAAAAAGCTAAAATTTCTTGCCCATTGGTTTTTTCATGGGCAACCTCGTGCTTTGAAACCTTTCCCCGGAGGCTTTCGCTTGAAAAATATATTTTCAACAAAAAAAATGTCGACAACAATCGCCACTAAATTAACCATGTTAATGATCCCCCTGATAACGCCCCTGACAATTTCATCCACGGCCCTAGCACTTGTCGTCACACCAGCTGATATCAAAACTCAGTTGATCAAAAACAGCCCACAAGCAAAACAAATCATCGCCACAGCCAAACAAGCAGCTTGGTCTTCCTCTTTGGTTGAAAAAACTTTTGATTATAACTTTGCTGCAGATGGTGGTTACCAAAACTCCCACTTTGAAACTTTACAATCCAGTATCGAACAAGAAAAAAACACAACACTCAACCTAAGCCTAAACAAACCATTTTCAACAGGCACCAACCTTGGCCTATTATATTCTCGAAACGACAACACTCCGTCATATCCTGGATCGGTGAACACCAGCGCCAACCGGAGTTACCGCAATTCAACCAGCCAATTGCTTGGGCTGTCCTTGCAACAAAATCTTTGGCAAAACAGTTTCGGCACAGCCAACCGAGCAGATCTTGCGGCTGCCTCTTATTCATTACAAGCGGCTGAAATAAATCGCGATGTGCAACTGCAAAACTTGATCGTGAACGCCACAAAATTATATTGGATGGCCGTCAGTTCGCAAGAAACATATCAAGAATCAATTCATGCACGCGATCGTTACAAAAAATTAATTGAAACTGTACAAAGAAAATCACAATACGGATACGCTAACCCTGGTGAGTTCTCACAAGCCCAAGCTGAACTTGAAGCCAAAGAGCAAAATCTAAATATACAAAAAATTGCAGCAAACAATGCTCTTAATGATTTCAGAGCCATCATGGGTTTACCGATTGAAACTGAATTGCAATTTGAATTTAAAGAAGATGCTCCATTAGCAAATACATTGGATAACGAAAAACTTTTGCAAAATTCAAAAATCTTATCTGCCAATAAAGCTCAAGCTGCTGCCACTCGCCAAGCCCTGTCTGCAGCCGAATCCAAAAGCCATCCTGATCTAAGCCTTGTTGCTTTGTACAACCAACAAGGCCTGGACAATGACAGCGGCGAATCGACCACAAAATTAACCAACGGCAGTCATAATAAATATTATCTAGGATTAAAAATTTCTTATAGTTTTGGTTCTGATTCCCAAGAAAAAGAAATCTTATATCGTAAATTGAATCAACAATTGGCAGACAATCAATTAGATATTCAATCCAGATCTCTGCAAGACCAAGCCAACCAATTGCGTTTGCGTTTAGAAGCCAACCTTGCCAATTTGCAATCCAGCAAAAAACAAAAAGGCTTTCGTGAAAAAGCCATGCAAGATATTTCTAAAACATATTCACAGGGTCGCTCTGACATCAGTGTTTACATTGATTCTATGAATAAATATTATGATGCTCAGGTTGCCAACTTAAAAGCATTGGCGGATTACGAGCTAACCCTCAGCGAGTGGTTAGCTCTACAAGATCAGTTATTATAAATTCAAACGATGCCCAACCAAATCAGCCACCACCGCCGGATCAGCCAGCGTGCTGATATCACCCAACTGATCGGGAGCATTTTCAGCAATCTTGCGTAATATTCTGCGCATGATTTTACCGGATCTGGTTTTTGGCAGACCATGAGCCCACTGTAAAAGATCAGGTTTAGCAATGGCACTGATCTCTGCGGCCACCCACTGAATCAATTCTTTTCGCAGCTCTTCGGATTCGGTAACACCACTGTTCAAGGTCACATAAGCATAAATGCCCTGCCCTTTGATATCATGCGGGTAACCAACCACCGCGGCCTCTGCCACCAAGGGATGAGCTACCAATGCGCTTTCAATTTCAGCGGTGCCCAAACGATGACCTGAAACATTCAACACATCATCAACACGACCTGTGATCCAATAATATCCGTCTTGATCACGACGACAACCATCACCTGTAAAATAATATCCAGGATAAGCTTTAAAATAAGTTTCTTCAAAACGTTGATGATCACGATACACCGTACGCATCTGACCAGGCCAAGAATCTTCAAGCAACAAAATCCCTTCGCAAGCACCCTCAAGCTTTTCACCCTCTGGCGTTACTACCAAGGGCCGCACTCCATAAAATGGTAAGGTCGCAGAACCAGGTTTTAATTTCGTCGCATGCGGAATTGGTGAAATTAAAATTCCGCCGGTTTCTGTCTGCCACCAAGTATCAATCACAGGACAACGATCATCACCAACCACACGTTGATACCACAACCAAGCTTCAGGATTGATAGGCTCACCGACACTGCCTAAAATTCTTAAAGATTTGCGCGAGTATTTTTTAACCGGCGCATCGCCCTCTCTCATCAAGGCTCGAATGGCGGTCGGTGCTGTATAAAAAATAGAGACTTGATGTTTATCAATCACCTGCCAAAAACGAGAAAAATCAGGATAATTTGGCACACCTTCAAACAGCAATGTGGTAGCAGCATTTGCCAGCGGACCATAAACACAATAACTGTGACCAGTCACCCAACCGACATCAGCTGTGCACCAATAAACATCGTTATCACGAAGATTAAAAACAGTTTCATGAGTGTATGATGCATAAACCAAATATCCACCCGTGGTGTGCAAAACACCTTTGGGTTTTCCAGTGGAACCTGAAGTGTATAAAATAAATAAAGGATCTTCTGCATCCATCGGCTCGGCGGGACAATGAGCAGAAACTGTTTTCATTTCTTCATGCCACCACAAATCTCGCGTAGGATGAAAATCAATTTCTTTATTTCCATGTTTGATAACTAGAACTTTTCGCACCGGATTTTTAATTGGTTTTTCTAATTGTGCAAAACCATCGATCTTGTGTAATGCCTCGTCCATATTTTTTTTCAATTGCACAGTTCGTCCGGCACGAAATCCTGTATCAGCAGTAATCACAAAACTGGATTCACAATCTAAAATTCTATCTATAATCGAGTCCGGAGCAAAACCACCAAAAATAACCGAGTGCACAGCTCCAATGCGAGCACAGGCAAGCATTGCCACGGCAGCCTCTGGAATCATCGGCATATAGATTGTTACCAGATCCCCCTTACGCACATTGTGTTTTTTTAAAACATTGGCCATCAAACAAACTTGTTCATGCAATTGTCGATAACTCCAGCGTACACTGGGAGTGTTGACATCATCTGACTCCCAAATGATAGCCGTTTTCTCTGCGTGCAATGCTAAATGCCTATCAACACAATTTTCACTGACATTCAGTTTACCATCCACAAACCATTTAATACTGACTGGCGAATGATAACTGACGTCTTTAACTTTCGACCAAGGAGCCGTCCATTTAAGTCTTCCTGCGACTTCTCCCCAGAATTTTTCAGGATTAGAAAGGGATAATTGATATTGTGTTTGATACTCATTAAAATCGATATTTGTTTTATTTGTCATGAACACCATTTGACCGCAAAAAAAACCCACCCGTCAAGCCGTCTTGCTTTCTTTGGCAATCCCCAAAAAAGGCAAAGGCTTCTCCTTCTAAAAACGCTCAGACAGTCCTCGCCAAACAAAGCAGAAGGAATCTCCCTCCACTTTTGACGATCTCCGCCCCATCACTACGATGTACCAAGGGGCGGCGAGGCCACGATGGCCGTATCATTAAAAGTGGGGGGAGATTCCTTCTGCTTTGTTTGTCTGCGGAACTCGGTTTTTAGAAGGAGAAGCCTTTGCCTTTTTTGGGGATTGGCTTCGACGCTCTCGATGTAAAAAAAAGAGGGGCCTGATCGACAGGCCCCTCTTTTTGATTTCTGTTGTTGAAATAATTTTTAGTTTACGTCTTTTTTCTTCAGCATTGATAACATTATATGCCAAGAAAAAAAGAAGATTGGTTGTTACTCGTAACTTAAAAATGAATAATGCCTAAGACCGACTCGCGTTTTCGATCAAATCCTACACTTCCTTCTTTTGCATTTAGCTCACCTGAAATTTGAAAATCATTGTCGTTAATAACTGCGATCTCATTTTCTGAAATAGTCGCCAAGCCCTCGATCTTTTCAGCAAAATCATAACCGATGCTCACTAAATTGATCAGGTCATGCGGAACTACCGTTAATTTTTTATTTTGTATCTCAGCAAAATCCATTTTCTCAATAGGCTCTGACAATTCATTTTTATCATCCAACTGCCAATTGGTAATCATGTGATAGGACTTGGCTCCTGTTTTTGAATTTTGGATGATAGCTATCAATTGATTGTTCCAAACGGCTAGATCGCCAATTTTATCGACTCCGTCGACAATTAAAGGATAGAAAAATTCTTTGGTAACAACCTCGCGGATTGGATCAAATTCAAGAATACGAATGATTTTTTTATTTTTACTGTCTGCTAATGGGATTGGGCTTTGCAACATTGCGTATATTTTCCCGTTGAAATATGTCAAACCCTCAAAACCGCGATTGGATTTTCTATATTTATAAACTTCTGGGAGTTTTTCTTGTAAGACATTTTTTCCATATTTTTTATTAATTTTGTTTACAATATTTTTTGGCAATCCGTTTTTTGGAATATAACGAGAAATCAGTTTTCCATTCTTATTGAATTTTAGTAATGACGGTCTGTACTCTTCTCCCACCCAATAATTACCATCTTTATCAACCGCCAAGGATTCAGTATCCACACCCATGTCTGAATTTTTAAGTTCTTTGCCGAACGCATCGATAGCAATCTCATCATGTTCGCCTTCACTGAATTGAGGCAAACCTAATATTGGTTTATTTTTTGGATCCGTTAATTTGATTTCATCAATAATTTTTAGTGAATGATCAGCACTATTTGTTTCTAATTTAACAAAACGAACTTGAAAATCAGGAATCAGAAACGGTCGTTTTTCTATCTGGTTTATTTTCAATACCTCACCATTGGCACCACGATCGGTAAGAGTCATAAATTGATACTCATTATTTTTTTTATTTTTGCCAAGATAAATCAAACCAGAAAAACCACCGGCTAAGATTTCATCTTTATGTATCGTCTGACCCCAAATCGGCGGATTCTTCAGAGTATACAGACTGAGCTTGGCTTGTTTATCAGCTTGTACAGATCCGTTTGTCCCGCCATTTTCTCCACTTTTAGCGCCGTGCTGACAATTCGACAATACCAAGGTCAAGGGCAACACCAAAGCAATTGTCAGGGTTGTGTTTAGCTTTGATATGATAGTTGTTGGGGTCATTGATTGGCTCCATTTCTGTGCTAGGTTTTATTGAATACATTATTTATTAGGTACAATTTCATAATAAGGATTTTATGATTCTGACAAAACACAAATGGATTTGGCAAAGCATTTTCGCAATGGCTGCAGTATTAAATATTACAAATTTATTTAATTTCGCAAATGCCAATGAAAAGGTTAAAAAAAATCAAATAGAAATAGCCGAACTCCAATGGGTAATATGTGATGACCCACAAATTATTATGCAAAAAATGAATATCACTGGCTCACAAATCAAACAAAGATCGATCAGTTACACCGATAGCATAAACATAGATCTTTTCAATCTTGGTTATATTATCAGAACGCGCACGGATCGATTCAAATCCAAGTCTGTGCTAAAAACTAATTACACAAATGCAAACAATATCCCATGGGAAAAATACTCGAAATACGATTTCAAATGTGAGTTTGATGTTTACCTTGAGACTCAAAAAATTGGATGCAAACTAACCTCTTCGCTGGATGAAATCATTGCAATCGTAGAGCAAGAACAGCCAGCGGTAGGCCAAATGAATTTAAAATCCCTGGGCCCCGCAACAAGCACAGAGTGGACATTCCAAGCAGAATCAAAACAAATTTTTACTTTAGAACAAATAAAATACAACCAATATAATTCCATGGAAATATCAACACGAGTTCCAGCTTCAGACATTGCGACAGAGCAAAAACGTTGGACTGATTTTTTCAACTCTAAAAAAATAAATTTATGCCCAGAACAAAAAGGCAATACATCTAAACTATTAAAACAAATGCTAAATGCTTATTTCATTATGATAGAAAAAATATTATACCTATTCTAGAGGTTAAAGATAATGAATCAATAATTGTGATTTTCCAGAAAACATTAAGCCAAAGACTCGAGCGCTGACCAGATTTGTCTGAAAGAAACATTCTTAGCATTTTTGAAATGAAAATCGCCACCATCTGGTGACAAAACCCAATATTCAACTACGTTAAGAGACAGCGAAGCCAGCAAATCAAATTGTTTTTTTGAAAAATCCTCTGGAGTCACTTTAACTTCTGCGGCCACAAAACGTTGATTGGGTAACTGAATCAGCAAATCGATTTCAACTTTGTCTTTAGAACGAACAAAATATATTTGCGGAGGTTCTCCGCGATTAACAAAAAATCGCGTTATCTCATTTAAAGCAATATTTTCTACCAGATGTCCAACCGCAGGACTTAACAACAATGGCTGAACCTCGGTCCAACCTTGCATTCTAACGGCAAGCCCCACATCTTCAAAATAATATTTTGGAGATTTAATCAATCGCTGATTGAGATTCGTATAATACGGACGCAGAGATCGCAAAATTCCGTTTTCTGCCAGCAACTCCATCCACGATTGCACCGTCGTTAAATCGACGCCAACATTTTTTGCAATATCAGAGGCATTAAACAACTGACCTATTCGACCAGCAACAAGCTGAAGACTGCGACTGAAAGCAGATTTTTTTTCAATCCCTGCCGCCGAAACAATATCCTTTTCAATAAAAGTAGAAATTAAATCATTAAGATAACGAGTTGAATTTAACTCTTCTGAAATATAAAGTTCAGGCCATCCGCCTTTGAATAAAAATACGCCTAAATTCCACCTATCACCTATTTCGTGAATCGACAATGTGTTCAAATCAAAGTAGCTGGCTCGCCCAGCCAGTGACTCTCGAATATTTTTTTGTAACAAGGTTTGATTTGAACCGGTAATCCAAACATCAATAACAGGCAGAGATTTATCTCGCCTTTGCTCATCCACTCGACGCTTAAGCTCAAGAAAAATTTCAGGCGACAATGTCGCCTCATCCAAAATCAGAGGTCCTTTCAGCTGATCGAAGAACAGACGCGGATTAGCTTGAGCAAAAGATCTGACACTTGCATCATCAAAATAAACGATCTGATAACCAGCCAATCGCTTTAAAAGCGAGGTCTTGCCCACCTGCCGCGGACCCTTAAGAACTTTCACAGGAAGCGCTCGTATGGACTCAATATTTTGCAAAAAATCTCTTTTAAACCACATATTTGGCTATATTAGGATCAAATCCTATATTGGTCAAGGATAGAATTAAAATCCCTTCAATTTCACAAAAAACCATTCTTTATCCCTACTTACGACCAGACTAAAAAGCTTCATCAATCCCCAAAAAATATGCAAAGGATTCCCCTTCTAAAAACGCTC